>CALMYM010000362.1 GCA_937873675.1 uncultured Alphaproteobacteria bacterium
CCGGCCCCCGCCGGGCCGGGCCCCCCCGCCCCCGGGGGCGCCCGGCCCCCTCCGGCCCCCGCGGCGGCGGCTCGGGGGGCGCCGCCCGCCGGTCCGTCGGAGGAGGCGATCCTGCGGATGTTCGAGCCGGGCTCCTACGAGACCATCCCGCACGACGGCATGCGCAAGACCATCGCCAAGCGGCTGATGGAATCGAAGCTGACGGTGCCGCACTTCTACCTGACGGTGGACACCGAGCTCGACGCGCTCTTGGGCTTACGCGAACAGATCAACGCCGCCGCGCCGGTCAAGGACGGCAAGCCGGCCTACAAGGTCTCGGTCAACGACTTCGTCATCAAGGCGATGGCGGTGGCGCTGCAGCGGGTGCCGGACGCCAACGTCACCTGGACCGGCGACGCGATGCTGAAGCACAAGCACTCCGACGTCGGCGTCGCCGTGTCGATCCCCGGTGGCCTGATCACCCCGGTGGTGAGGAAGGCCGAGACCAAGACCCTGTCGGCGATCTCCAACGAGATGAAGGACTTCGCCGCCCGCGCCAAGGCCCGCAAGCTGAAGCCGGAGGAGTATCAGGGCGGCTCCACCGCCGTCTCCAACCTCGGCATGTTCGGCATCAAGGACTTCGCCGCGATCATCAACCCGCCGCACGCGACGATCCTGGCGGTCGGAGCCGGCGAGAAGCGGGTGGTGGTCAAGGGCGGGGCTCCCGCCGTCGCCACGGTGATGACGGTGACGCTGTCGACCGACCACCGCGCCGTCGACGGCGCGCTCGGCGCGGAGTTCCTGGCGGCGTTCAAGGCGCTGATCGAGAACCCGATGGGGATGTTGGTGTGAGGCGACGCGGGTCGGTCTCGCGTTTCGGTGAAACGCGAGGCGCGAGCCGCGGGCTTCCTTCCCTGCGGGAAAAGGTGGCCGTAGGCCGGATGAGGGGGCTGGGCCTCTCGTCCGGGACTGCCTTCGATGTTTCGCCCGGATGCCGCTTCGCGGCGCCCCCTCATCCGCCCCCTTCGGGGGCACCTTCTCCCGCGAGGGGAGAAGGGGGTGCCCGAGGTGACGGTCGTGGCGGTTCGTCGGGTTGGAGTGAGTTGCGGAACGGCGACGTTCACGTTATGATCTCGGGCATCGAGGGAGATGCTCCGCTCATGTCCGAGATCACCGACGTCGTGTTGCCGATCCTCCAGAAGATTCAGGCCGACATCGCCGGCCTCAAGTCGGATGTGTCCGATCTGAAGGGCGACACGCAGGACAGCCGCGAGATCCTCGAGCGGATGCAGAGCTACGTCACCTTCACGGTCGGCCTCCATGGTGAAAACCGGGCCGATATTCAGGGCGTTCTGGCGGATATCGCCGACCTGAAGAACCGGCTCGCCATTCTCGAGGCCCGCTCCTGAGATCGGGACCTCGTCGAGCGAGGTCCCCCATGTCTCACTACGACGTCATCGTCATCGGCGCCGGTCCCGGCGGGTACGTGACCGCCATTCGCGCCGCTCAGCTCGGCCTCGAGGTGGCGGTCGTCGAGGCCAGGCATCTCGGCGGCATCTGCCTCAACTGGGGCTGCATCCCGACCAAGGCGTTGCTGCGCTCGGCCGAGATCTTCCAATACATGAAGCATGCATCTGCCTTCGGCCTGAAGGTGGACAACGCGAGCTTCGATCTCGAGGCGATCGTCAAGCGGTCGCGCGGTGTTTCGGGTCAGCTCGCCACCGGCGTCGGCTTCCTTCTGAAGAAGAACAAGGTCGACGTGATCTGGGGCCGGGCGACGCTCACCGCCCCGGGCAAGCTCACCGTCGCCGCCACCGACGGGGCGCCGAAGGGGGCGCTCGGCGGCGGCGCCTACGAGGCGAAGCACATCATCCTGGCGACCGGTGCGCGGCCGCGCGTCCTGCCCGGGCTCGAGCCGGACGGCAAGCTGGTGTGGACCTATTTCGACGCGCTGCAGCCGAAGACGCTGCCCAAGACCATGCTGGTGGTCGGCTCGGGCGCCATCGGTATCGAGTTCGCCTCGTTCTACAACGCCCTCGGCGTCGACGTGACCGTGGTCGAGGTGATGGACCGGGTGCTGCCGGTCGAGGACGCCGAGATTTCGGCGCTGGCCAAGAAGAGCTTCGAGAAGGCCGGGCTGAAGATCCACGTGAAGACCAAGGTCGCCGGCCTCGTCCGCCACGCCGACAGCGTCACCGCGACGCTCGAGGACGACAAGGGCGTGACCCGCGAGGTGATCGTCGATCGCGTCATCTCCGCCGTCGGCGTCGTCGGCAACGTCGAGAACCTCGGGCTGGAGACGCTCGGGGTGAAGACCGAGCGCGGCTGTGTCGTGATCGACGAATTCGGCCGGTCGAACGTCCCCGGCATCTACGCCATCGGCGACGTCGCCGGGCCGCCGATGCTCGCCCACAAGGGCGAGCACGAGGGCGTCATCTGCGTCGAGGCCATCGCCGGGAAACACCCGCATCCGATGGACAAGCTCAAGATCCCCGCCTGTACCTATTCCCAGCCGCAGGTCTCCTCGGTCGGTCTGACCGAAGCCAAGGCCAAGGAAGCCGGTTACGAGGTCAAGGTCGGCCGCTTCCCCTATCTCGGCAACGGCAAGGCGATCGCGCTCGGCGAGCCCGAGGGTCTGGTCAAGGTGGTCTTCGACAAGAAGACCGGCCGACTGCTCGGCGCCCACATGATCGGTGCGGAAGTGACCGAACTGATCCAGGGCTACGCCGTGGCGATGAACCTCGAGACCACCGAGGAGGATCTCATCCACACCGTCTTCCCGCATCCGACCCTGTCGGAAATGATGCACGAGGCGGTGCTCGACTCGGAAGGTCGCGCCATCCACATCTGACGCCGCTTGCGGCCGCGGAAGGGGGGATACCCCGTCTCCGCGGCCCGCATCGCCTGCCGAATTCATGGGCGATTGCCCAATGTCGCGTCGGTGCAGCGATCGCTGGTGGCGGAGGGACATTCTTCCCCTGCCGCGCTCTGCATCACGCTTGCGGATATTTTGTGCAAGCGCGGAATTCGGCCGTTTCGGCGGATTTCGGTTAGGGTTCGCTTAAGCATCACCCTTGGTAATCTCGGATCGTCGGAACGCTGTGAGCGACGGAACGGGCAACGAGATGAAGGCCATCACCAGGGGACGGGACACCTCCGAAGACACCGATGTCGTCGGGATCGACGACATCGTCAGATGTTCCAATGCGGCGCGCGACACGACGCTCGACAAGGTCGGCGAGATCCGCGCCATCACCCGGCGCATGAAGATCCTGGCGCTCAACGCGCTCATCGAGGCGGCGCGCGCCGGCGAGGTCGGCCGCGGATTCGCCGTGGTCAGCCAGGAGGTGAGGGGGATCTCCGAGGAGGTCGACGGGCTCGCCGTCGGCCTCGAGGCGGAACTGGGCGGCGAGATCGAGAGGCTGTCGCACATGGCGACGCGGATGGCGCAGTCGGCGCACGGCGCCCGCATGGTCGACCTCTCGCTTTCCGCCGTCGAGCTGATCGACCGCAATCTCTACGAACGCTCCTGCGACGTACGCTGGTGGGCGACCGACAGCGCCGTCGTCGACGCCGCCAGCGACCCGACGCGCGAGGCCTGCGACCACGCCGGCCGCCGCCTCGGCGTCATCCTCAAAGCCTACACGGTCTATCTCGACCTGTGGCTGGTCGATCCGTCGGGCCACGTGATCGCCAACGGCCGCAGCGACCGCTTCGGCGTCGTCGGCCATTCGGTCGCCGATCGGTCGTGGTTCCGCGCCGCCATGGGGCTGCGCTCCGGCGACGATTTCCACGCCGAGGACATCGCCGCCGAGACGCTGCTCGACCATGCCCGGGTCTCGACCTTCGCCACCACGGTGCGCGCCGGTGGCGAGGCCGACGGCCGGCCGCTCGGCGTTCTCGCCATCCATTTCGACTGGGAGCCGCAGGCCGCCACCATCGTTCAGGGCGTGCGCCTCGCCGACCACGAGAAGGCGCGCTCGCGCGTCCTGCTCGTCGATCGCCACAAGCGGGTGATCGCGTCGTCGGACGGCCGCGGCATCCTCTCCGAGCGCGTCGCCTTCGATCCGGCGGGGCGTGTCTCCGGCTGCGATCCGCTGCCGGGTGGCGGATCGGTCGCCTTCCACCTGACTCCGGGCTACGAGACCTACGGCGGTCTCGGTTGGTACGGCGTCATTCTCGAAGCGGCCGAAGGACATCACGTCCGCGCCGTCGCCTGACGTACGCCGCGCCACCCGAAGCGTCGCTCGCGTGCCACCGAGCCGCCGCGCGCCGCTCGGTCTCTGTGCGTCCGTCCGGGATACCCTGTACGTCGCCGCGCTCGACTCCGTGCCCTCGACGGTTCATGGGTGAGGGGGAAGCGGCCGCCATGCCACAGGGGTCGCCGTGGAGGAAGCGTGTGATGAACAGCGGGACGGGAGATCTCACCAACGGGATGGGTGTCCGCCGCATCGGCTGGCGTCAGCGAGCGGTACTTCTCGCCATTCTCGCCGTCGCTGTGATCATCCTCGCCGCCCCGCCGATCCTGTCGCTGTGGCTGGACAGCGACGGCTGTCCCTCCGAGGTCACCTCGCACGGGTTCACCGGCAAGGGGCGTTGGGAAATCGCGCGGGCCGACTGCGGGGCCGGGCGCATCCTCGATCGTCTGGTCATCGTGCCGCCCAAGGGGGGCATGGCGCTGATCTACGAGGCAGAAGGGGGGCCGCGTCCGCTGTCCTGGACCCAGACGGGGTCCACCGGCCGGCTGGAGCTGGCGGGTCCGCTCGCCGGGGAGACCGCGGCGGTGATCGAACTGCCGCTCAACAAGAAGGGCCTGCCCGAGGCGCCGATCTTCGTGCGCGACGGCCGCCGCGTCGCCGCGCCCTGATCCGCTACCCTACGCCGCCTCGTTTCCTTGTCCGCCGCTTCGGCGTAGACAGGATGGAAGACGAGGAGACCCGATTTGACGATTCCGCGCGACGACAGTTCCAAAGCTTGGCGCCGCCGACGGCAGGGGCGCATCGTGCTCGTCCTCGTCGGCATCGCCGCGACCGTCGCGGTCGTGGCGCCGGAGTGGCTGCGCTCCTTCTGGGCGCGCGACTTCTGCCCGACCACGGTGACGGAGAGCGGCGAGGCGAGCGGCATCCGCTGGGAGGTGGCGCGGTCGGAATGCGCCGCGGACCGGGTCGTCTGGCAGCTGCGCATCGTCCCGCCGAAGGGCGTCTAGACCCTCGTCTACGCGGCGGAAGGCGGTCCGCTGCCGCGGGCCTGGCGGCAGGAAGGCTTCAACGGCACGGTGCTTCTCGCCGCGCCGCTGGTCAGCGGCGAGAGCGAACTCGACCTGAAACTCGACGTGAAGAGCCGTCCGGCGAAGCCGATCCGCGTGAAAGAGGGACGCAGGGTCGACTGAGACCGAGCTCACGACGTTTCGACCTCATCGAGACTTCGTGAGCGAAGGCAAGCCCGAACGGGCGTCGGCCGGTCAGGCCGCAACGCTCATGAAAGTCGGACGAGTCCGAATTTCACGAGCCCAGGATGAGACGCGGGGCGCGCCGCCTTGCTCCGCCGGTCCGGCGCCTATATCAGTCGCAGTCACACGCCCGCGCGCGCGGGATTTCAGGAGCTTCGCCCATGGTGACCGTGGTCGACACGACCAAGGAACTGCGCCCCCGTCATCCGGAGAAGGCGCATCGCCCCGATCAGCCGATCGCCCGCAAGCCGGCGTGGATCCGCGTCAAGGCGCCGGGGTCCCCGGTCTACAACGAGACGCAGAAGATCGTCCGCGACAACAAGCTGGTGACGGTCTGCGAAGAGGCGAGCTGCCCCAACATCGGCGAGTGTTGGTCGAAGAAGCACTCGACCTTCATGATCATGGGCGAGACCTGTACCCGCGCCTGCGCCTTCTGCAACGTCGCGACCGGCAAGCCGAACCCGCTCGACGCGGACGAACCCGAGAACGTCGCCATCGCGGTCGAGAAGCTCGGGCTCTCCCACGTCGTCGTCACCTCGGTCGATCGCGACGACCTCGACGACGGCGGCGCCGAGCATTTCGCCAAGACGATCCGCGCCATCCGCGCCCGGTCGCCGAAGACCACCATCGAGGTGCTGACCCCGGACTTCCTGAGGAAGGACGGGGCGCTCGAGGTGGTGGTGGCGGCCAAGCCCGACGTCTTCAACCACAATCTCGAGACGGTGCCGGGCAACTATCTCGAGGTCCGGCCCGGGGCGCGCTATTTCCACTCGGTGCGGCTCCTCCAGCGGGTCAAGGAGCTCGACCCCGACATCTTCACCAAGTCCGGCATCATGGTCGGCCTCGGCGAGGAGCGGAGCGAGGTGCTCCAGCTGATGGACGACCTGCGCTCGGCCGACGTCGACTTCATCACCATCGGCCAGTACCTGCAGCCGACCCGCAAGCACCATCCGGTGATGGGCTTCGTCACGCCCGACGAGTTCAAGAGCTACGAGACGGTCGCCTACACCAAGGGCTTCCTGATGGTCTCGGCGAGCCCGCTCACCCGCTCCTCGCACCACGCCGGCGAGGATTTCGAGCGCCTGCGCGCGGCGCGGGCGGCGAAGCGCGGCGCGTGACGGGGGAGGGGGCATGCCCGCGTTCGAGACCACGAGACGGGTTCCCCACACCGCCCGGAACATGTTCGATCTGGTGGCGGACGCGGAGCGATATCCGCAGTTCCTGCCGCTGTGCGAGGCGCTGCACATCCGCGGTCGCCAGACCATGGCCGACGGTCGCGAGATCCTGGTCGCCGACATGACGGTCGCCTTCAAGATGGTGCGCGAGACCTACACCTCGCGCGTCGTCCTCGACCGGGCGGCAAATCGCATCGACGTCGCCTATCTCGACGGCCCGTTCGAACACCTCGACAACCGCTGGACCTTCCGCGACCTCGAAGATGGCGGCTGCGAGGTCGGCTTCTTCATCGACTACGCCTTCAAGAGCCGCACGCTCAGCGCCCTGATGGGCGCCATGTTCGACAAGGCCTTCCACAAGTTCTCGGAAGCCTTCGCGAAACGGGCGGACGAGGTGTATGGGCGCTGACCAGGGTGCCGGTTCGAGGCCTCGGCCTCACCGTCCCGCGGGTCGAGTGTCCCCGGCTCCGACCGCCCCGGAAATCGGCGATCCGACCACTCTCCTCGTCGTGACGAAGCGAACTTTCCTTCGGTCCATCGCCGTGTAGGGCGGCATGGCGCCGCATACGTAGTGGTTCCGCGCCTTCAATTCAGGCTTGCATTTCCTCCGAAATGTTCAGAAAAGTTAACCACGTTTCGTAGAGTTAACCTCTCGGCACGTGGTGATCGCACTTCGGCGATCGCGGTCTTTGTCGGTGGAGCCGGTGCGCGTCGCCGCCGAATGGGCGGAGGTGCATGATTTTCGACGGTGCCGCTCCCGGTTCGGGGGTATTGTTCGTCATGTTATCGAGAAATCTCGTTTTTTCGGTCGGGCTCGGTTGTCTGATCGCATCCGGTGTCGCCGCGGTCGCAGCGGAGAAGAAGGGCAACTTCGATCCCAAGCTCGGTACCGCCGCGCTCATCGAGAAGGAAATCGCAGCGACCGGAAAGGTGCGCGTGATGATCACGGTGCGCACCGGTAGCGGTGCCGCCGCTCTCCAGGCGGCCGTGGCCGATGCGTCCAAGCGCAGCGCGGCGAAGGCCGAGATCGCGTCGGCGATCAACACCGTCGTGACCAAGCACTTCGGCCCGGTTCAGAGGGTCAACGGCGCCGGTGTCGTCGCGCTCAAGACCTCGCCGACGTTCTCGGTCGTGGTCACCAAGGCCCAGT
>CALMYM010000363.1 GCA_937873675.1 uncultured Alphaproteobacteria bacterium
GCATACCGAGCGCCGAGAGCTTGGAGAGCGTCGTGGCGAGGTCCCAGACCGCGCGGTCGGGCGACCCCTGGTGCGGGCGGGTCGAGATCGTGTGCGGCAACACCCCGCCGGCGATCGCCGCCTCGGCCACTTCGAAGGAGAACGACGCCCCGCCGTGGCCGACGTCGAGGACGATGCCGCGGGCCGCCGCCTGTTCGACGAGACGCCACAGCGTCCGGTCTTCGAGGAGCGAGCCACCGACCTTGCCGTTGAAGCAATGGGTGACGATGTCGCCCGGATCGAGCACGCCGAGGACGTCGTCGTAGAGCGGCGGCGGCTCGCCGACGTGGACCATCAGCGGCAGGTCGACCACCCGGGCGATCTTCTTGGCGAGCTTCAACGCCTCCATCCCCCAGGTGCCGGTGATCACCGCGCTCGCCCGACACTTGATGCCGACGATGCGATCACGGTTGGCCTCGATCACGGCGACGGTGCGGTCGAGATCGACCGAGCGCATGTCGATCAGTTCGCTCACACGGTTGCAGGCGACGAGGCCGATCGAACCGATGTTGAGGAAGGCGTAGATGGTCTCGCGCGCCCGCTCCATGACGTGTTCGCGTAAGCCCTGGAAATTCGCCTCGCCGGCCGATCCGGCGTCGACCAGAGTGGTGACGCCGCGCGCCGCGCCGCATTGCTCGGGGCGGATCGAGATGTCGGTGCCGCCCCACCACACGTGGGTGTGGAGGTCGACCCAGCCGGGGGAGAGGAAAGCCCCCTTCGCCTCGACCCGGCGCACCTCGCTCGGCGCCTGCGACGCCACGCCGGGCCCGGCGGCGGCGACCTTGCCGTCGGCGTCGATCAGCACGTCGATGCGGTCGGGGGCACCGACGAGATCGGTGAAGCCGATCGGGCGGGTATCGGTGATCAGGATCGGGGCCTTCGCGGCGGCGAAGAGATCGTCGAGCATCAGGTGGTCCTCGCGAGACGCGGGTCGAGGAGGTCGCGCAGCGCGTCGCCCATGACCTGGAGCGACATGACCGAGGCGACGATGGCGATGCCGGGGAACCACATGATCCAGCCGGCCTGATCCATGAACTGGCGCCCCATGGCGATCATCGTGCCCCAGGTCGGCACGTCCGGCGAGACGCCGACGCCGAGGAAGGACAATCCGGCCTCGGCCAGAATGGCGTTGGCGAAGATGAAGGTCGCCTGCACCGTGATCGGCGAGGCGAGATTGCGCAGCACGTGGCGCAACAGGATCTTGTAGGTGGGCACGCCGAGCGCCCGCGCCGCCTCGACATAGGCGAGCTCGCGGATGACCAGCGTCGAGGCGCGCACCACGCGGGCGGCGCGCGGCGCATAGACGATGCCGAGCGCCAGGACGACGTTGACGACGTTGGGCCCGAGTGCCGCCACCAGGGCGATGGCGAGGAGAATGTCGGGGAAGGCCATCATCGCGTCGATGAGGCGCGAGAGCGGCCCGTCGAGCCGGCGGAAGTAGCCGGCGAGGAGGCCGAGGGTGACGCCGATCAGGCAGGAGACGACGACCACCGAGCCGCCGACGGCGAGCGACACGCGGCCGGCCCAGATGGTGCGCGAGAGGACGTCGCGGCCGAACTCGTCGGTGCCGAAGAGATGAACGAGCGACGGCCCCTGCAGACGCGAGGCGATCGACAGTTTCGACGGCGCATAGGGCGCCACCCACTGGGCGGCGAGCGCGGCGGCGATCACCAGGGCGAGGACGATCGCCGCGCCGACCGCCGGAGGGCGGCGCATCAGCCCGGCGACGAGGCTCTCGTCGCCGGAGACGGAGGCGGAGATGGGGGCGGAGGCGGCCATCAGTACCTCACGCGTGGATCGACCACGAGGTAGAGCATGTCGATGACGAAGTTGATCAGCACGTAGAGGCCGGCGACGATCAGCAGCGTGCCCTGGATCACCGGATAGTCGCGCCGCAGCACCGCCGAGACGACGAGCGAGCCGACGCCGGGCAGCCCGTAGACCGTCTCGGTGACGATGGCGCCGGAGATCAGCAGCGCCGCGGTCAGGCCGATCACGGTGAGGATCGGGATCAGGGCGTTCTTCATCGCGTGTTTCAGCACCACTCTCGCCTCGCCCATGCCCTTGGCGCGGGCGGTGCGGACGTAGTCGTCGCCGAGCACGTCGAGCATGCTCGCCCGGGTGAAGCGGGCGATCAGCGCCGAGGAGACGATGCCGAGCGCCACCGCCGGCAGCACCAGATGATGGAGCCGTTCGGCCAGAGAGGCTCCGGGCCCGCCGTAGCCCGACGGGTCGAACCAGCCGAGCTTGACGGCGAAGACCTGCATCAGCACCAGACCGAGCCAGAAGCTGGGGATCGAGGCGACGAAGACCGCGGTGGTCGTCGTCACCTGATCGAAGACAGAACCCCGCCAGTAGGCCGACAGGATCCCCACCGGCAGCGCGATGCCGCAGGCGACGAAGATCGAGAACAACGTCAGGAAGAAGGTGGGCTCGGCCCGCTCCCACAACGCCTGACCGACCGGTCGAGCGAGGAAGATCGACTGGCCGAGATCCCCCTGGAGGAGGCCGGCGACGTAGCGCCCGTACTGGACGAGGAGCGACGAGTCGAGGCCGAGCCGGGCTCTCAGATCGGTGATGTCCTGGGGAGTGGCGTCGGGCCCGAGCATCATGGCCGCCGGATCGCCCGGGGCGACCCGGACGATCACGAAGACGATGGTCACGACCAGAGCCATGACCGCGACCATCTCGACGAGGCGGCGGAGGATCACCCGGGCCACGATGTCACTTCTCCAGCCAGGCGTTCCAGAAGTACGGCCACGGCGCGGGGGCGACGCCCTCGAGCTGCGGCGCCTTGGCGGCGAGCGCGTTGAAGTTGCCGACCTTGTAGGCCGGCGCCTCGGCATAGATCACCTTCTGCACCTCGGCCCAGGCGGCGATGCGCTTCTTCGGATCGGTCGCGGTGTTGAGCGCGGCGATCGCGGCGGTCTTGGCCGGGCTCGTCCACCAGCCGGGGGCGGCGTCGGACATGAAGCCGATCAGCGCCGGTTCCGGCAGGAACGGGCTGTGGGTGATGTAGATGTCCCACAGCGCCGGGTCGGCGCGGCGCTGCACCAGGGTCGCCCACTCGACCACGTCGAGCTGCACCTTGAAGCCGGCCGCCTTCAGATATTCCTGCGCCACCAACGCCATCTTGTAGTGGAACTCGTACTGGCGCGAGGTGAGGATGCGGATCGGCTTGGAGCCGTCGTAGCCGGCTTGTCTGACCAGCGCCGCGGCGGCTTCCGTCGCGCCCTGCGGCTTGTAGGGCTCGGTGCCGGCGTTCGTCGACCAGACGTAGTCCTTGGGGTACATCGCGCCTTCGACCGAGAAGAAGTCCTTCGAACCGAAGGCCGCGGTCATCATGTCCTCCGGCGCCAGCGCCGCCTGGACGGCCTTGCGCAGGGTGATGTCGGAGAACAGGCCCTGCTTGGTGTTCATCACGAACATCGGCCAGCCGAACGGCTTCAGCAACACCGGCTTGGCCTTGCCCGCCTTGACCCGATCGAAGCTCTCGATCGGCAGGCTGTCGACATAGGCGAACTGGCCGGCGACCGCACCCTCGACGCGGGTGTTGGCGTCGGGCACCGGCACGAAGCGGATCTCGTCGAGCCACTGCTTGCGGGCGCCGCCGTAGCCGTCGGGATCACCGGCGCGCGAGGCGTAGTCGTCGAAGCGGACGAGCTGGATGTACTGATCGGGCTTGCGCTCCTTCAGCATGTAGGGACCGGTGCCGACGATCTTGGTCAGCGTGTCCTCGTTGTTGGCCTCCGGCACGATGATCGCCGCCGAGTTGTTGAAGGCGAGGAAGGCGGTGAGCGGGGCGTAGGCGGTCTTCAGCGTGATCTTCACCGCCATGTCGCCGTCGGCTTCGACCGAGACGACGTTGGCGGCGACCTGCTTGCCGCGCGAGCCGATCTTCATCCAGCGCTTCAGCGAGGCGACGACGTCCTTCGACGACATGGTCGAGCCGTCGTGGAACTTGACGCCGGCGCGCAGCGGGATCCGATAGACCGTGCCGTCGGCGGAGATCTCCGGCAGCGTCGCGGCGAGGAGCGGCGTCGGCGCCCAGGCCTTGTCGAAGGTGTAGAGTGTCTCGAAGACGTGCTGCGAGATGATGCCGACGAGGTCGGCGGTGGAAGAGACGGGATCGAGCGTCGGCGGCTCGCCGATCGTCGCGACATCGATGACCCCGCCCTTGGCGGGCGCAGCGAAGGCGGCGTCGGTCAAACCGACGATCGCGATCGCGGAGGAAAGGAGAATCCGAACCGTACCGTTCATGGTGAGCTCCCTGTTCGATATCCCATTACTCTGGAATGACATCTTTTATTGTGTCATACGATCTCACCAGCATCCGCGTTTGTCAATTTTGCTCAGGCGCGGCCCTCCGTCCCGGTTCGGCTCCCGATCCGTCGAACTCCGGCACCGTTCCGCCACGATCGCGAAAGTGCGTCGCCGAAGAGGGGGGGTGGCCGTTCGGCACGCCCGAAATCGCCCCCCGAATCCGGTGAAGCGGCGCTCCTGCCGTCGGATCGCCGCCGGGCGTCAGGCGTCCGGTCGCGCCTCGACGACGTCGAGGGCATCGCTCCACGCGACACGGCCCGCCCCCATGACGACGCCGTGGGCGGCGAGGGCCGGCGCGAGCAGGGTGCGCGGATGGGTCGACGCCATGGCGATGGCGTCGCGCACCGGGGCGATGCCCCAGGCGACGAGATTGCGGACCGCCTGATCGAGACACAGCGCGGAGCCGGCGAGCGCCCCACCCGAAGCCTGCCGGGCCGAGCCGTCGGCCCGGCGTTCGATCGCCAGACCGGCGAAGGCGTGGGCGCCGACCGGTGCCGCCGCGGCGGCGACGGCGTCGGTCACCAGGATCGATCGGCCGATCCCTCTGGCGCGGATCAGCACCTCGAGGGCGCGCCGGTCGATGTGGATGCCGTCGGCGATGAAGCTCGCCCACAGGCCGTCCTCGGCGAGTTGCGCGAAGATCGGGTTGGCGAGCTTGTGCAGGGTCTGCGGCAGGCCGTTGCCGAGATGGGTGGAGAGGGCCGCGCCGGCTTCGGCCGCCGCCCGAGCCGTGTCGAAGTCGCAGGCGGTGTGGCCGAGCGCGACGATCTTGCCGCGCCGCCGGAGGGTGGCGATCAGCTCGAGGCCGCCGGCGATCTCGGGGGCGACGGTCACCAGGAGGATCGGACGAGAGAGCGAAGCCTCCAGGCGTTCGATCAGGCTCGGGTCGGCCGGGCCCATGGCGCTCGGTGGATGGCAGCCGCAATAACCGGGCGCGGGGTTCAGGAACGGCCCCTCGAGGTGATAGCCCGGGCACATGAGCGGCCCCAGACGGCTCTTCGAGACGGCGGCGTCGAGGGCCGCGAAGCGGGTGGCGAGCTCGTCCGGATGGGCGGTGATGATGGTCGGCAGGCAATGAGTGACGCCGGTGGCGAGCATCGCCTCCAGGGCGCGATCGACGTCGTCGGGCGCCAGAGCGCCGGAATTGAAGTCGACCCCGGCGAAGCCGTTGACCTGGAGATCGAGGAGGCCGTCGGAGACGATCATCGCGCGCCTCCCGGCGGATGCGCCAAGAGCGAGGCGGCCGGTGGATCGAGGAGCAGCACCGTCGCCGGGTGGGTCCTGAGGATCGAGGCCGGATGGAGCGGCGAGATCGGTCCCTCGAGCGTGTCGCGCACGGCCTGCGCCTTGCGCGCCTCGGGAACCGCGAGGATGACGAGTTCGCTCTTCATGATCTGGCGGACGCTCATCGAGATCGCCCGACGCGGCACCGCCTCGAGGGTCTCGAACCAGCCTTCGCCGTCCTGCTGATTGCGGCATACGAGATCGAGATCGACGACGATGTAGGGCTCGTTCGTCTCGAAATCGGCGGGGGGATCGTTGAAGGCGATGTGGCCGTTCTCGCCGATGCCGGCGAAGCAGACGGCGATGCGCCGGCCGGCGATCAGCGCGCCGAGCCGCGCCGTCTCGGCCGCGACGTCGCCCTCGCCGTCGACCGGGACGAGGCCGACCCGGTCACCGAGCGGCGCCACGAAGCGCTCCCGAAGATAGCGGCGGAAGCTCGCCGGATGGGCAGCGGGCAAACCGACGTATTCGTCGAGGTGGAAGGCCGTGACCTTCGACCAGTCGATGCCGGGCGCCGCCACCAGCGCCTCGAGGACCTCGAACTGGCTGGAGCCGGTCGCCAGGATGATGGTCGCCTCGCCGTCGCGCGCGATCGCGGCCCGGATGGCTTCGGCGCCGAGCGAGGCGGCTTCCGCACCGATGGTCCGTTTGTCGGGTCGCAGGCGCACGTCGATCATGTTGTTTCTTGAACCATGCCGTGTATTCATGCTTGGAATTCCTGTATCGAAATTATTCTCGGATCGTATTTTTGCAACAAGATTTATGAGTGTAAGTATTTCTAAAATTGGCGAGACGGTGCCGGGACTCGTCGACGAAGCCGGTTTCGAGAGCGCTTCCGAACGCGAGGGTCGCGCACCTGCAGGAGATCGCCGGGACGCGTGACGGCGACGCGAAAGATCCACGCCGCCGCGAGCCCTCGCTCAGTCGGCTTCGGCGAGGAAGTCACCGACCAGCCGGTTGAAGCGGGCGGCGTGTTCGATCTGGGTCCAGTGGCCGCAGCGGCCGAAGACGTGCAGCTGCGAGCGATCGATCAACCCGGCGAGCCGCAACGACGCCTCGAGCGGGATCACCCGATCGTCGCGGCCGTGGATCACCAGCGTCTCGTGCGGCAGCGCGCGGATGTCGGCCTCGTCACTGGCGAGCGCATCGACCCAGCGCTGGCGCGGCGCCGGGAACATCGCCGAGAAGCTCTCCTGGAAGCCCGGGCGGATCGAGGCGCGGTGACGCAGTTCGGCCAGTTCGTCGGTGACCAGGGCGCGGTCGAAGGCGAAGAGGTCGAGCATCGCCCGCATCTCGGCGAGCGAGGGCCGGTAGCCCCACACCCGGTCGAGCCCCTCGGTGATCGGGAACGACACGCCGACGCTGCCCATCAGCACCAGCCGGCGCACCCGCTGCGGATGGGCGATGGCCAGCGCCAGGGCGATCGCCCCACCGAAGGAGTTGCCGACGATGTCGACGCGGTCGAGCCCGAGTTCGTCGAGGAGGTCGATCGCCTGCTTCACCCAGACGTCGCGCCGGTAGTCGATCCCGGCCGGGCGATCGGTGAAGCCGAAGCCGACCATGTCGGGAGCGATCACCCGAAGCCGCTCGGACAGGACCGGGACGACGCCGCGCCAATTCGCCCAGGCCGAGACGCCGGGTCCGGAGCCGTGGATGAAGACGACCGGCGCCCCGGCGCCGCGGTCGTGGAGGTTGGTTTCGAAGGCGCCGGTTCTCACGCGGCGGCCGATCTCCGGATCGCTCTGGGTCATCTCGTTCCTCCTGGGCGGGTGCGATCCGCGCAGCGGATCTCGATATTTCGATTATAACATGAATATCGAAATTGTCTTCGTCGATGACGAAGCGGCCGGCAGACGCGGCCGGCGCATCCGGCGAGGGACGGAGCGATCAGGTCTTGGGGGCGAAACGGCGGCTCAAGAGCTGCAGCGTCTTGTCGATGTGCTCGGCCTCGAGCCGGCAGGCGAGATCGACGTCGCGCGCCAGAGCGGCATCGAGCACCGCCTTGTGCTCGGCATGGACATCGCGCGACTCGTCCTTGGCGGCGAGCGAGAGGCGGCGATAGCGTTCCGACTGCTGGAACAGGATGCCGTGCATGTGTTTGAGCCAGCGCGACGGGCAAGCGGCGATGAGCGCGTAGTGGAAGTCGCGATTGCGCTCCTCGAAATCGTCGCGCAGTTCCGGCGCGCCGGTGGCCAGCTTCTCCTCGACCTTGCTCAACCGGTGGAAGGCACCGACGAGCACGCCCTCCCAGGCGTCGTCGCCATGGAGGATCGACTGCCGCAGGGCTTCCACCTCGATCAGCTTTCGCGCCCGGGTGAGATCGGCGAAGTCGTCGAGCGACACTTCCGCGACACGGAACCCGCGCTGCTCCTCCGACGTCACCAGCGACTCGCCGACCAGCCGGGTCAGCGCCTCACGCAGGGTCGAGGCGCCGACGCCGTAGCGTTCGCGCAGCATCTCGAACCGAAGCTTCAGACCCGGAGCCAGCGTGCCGTCGAGAATGTCGTGGCGGATGGTCGCATAGGCCGCCTCCACGAGGCTGCGCGCACCGACCACCTTGGGTTGGCGCCCGGCGGCGACGGCCGAGTTCTTGTCCATGCGGGGAATTCCTTCGCGAAGGGCGTCGGAGGGGAAGCCGATCGCACCGTTTCGAGCCTAGCAAACGCCGACAATCACCACAAGAACGCGCGCATCTCGCATTGCCGAGTATCAGGAATAATCCGGTATATCTAAAAATCTCGAAAATTCGTTGACACCCTCCGATCCGTGTCCCATAAATCCTCCCGACGAGGCGCGAACGGGCGATCGAGCGCGCCAAGGACCACGAAAGAGCGGTGATGAACGACGAGACCGCGACCTCAGCCTCGGATCGAACGAGCACGGCGGTCACGACCGGCGCATCGGGGACGCCCCGGTCCGATCGGCTCACCGCCCCGCGTCGGGTGACCATCGTGGTGGAGGGATGTGGTTCGGCGACCGCGTCGATCGAGGAACGCGTTCTGGTGGCACTGGAGCGCGCCCAGGGCTTCGGCCAGCTCAGGGGGCTGCCGAGGAGACTACCGGTCGGTTGCCGACGGGGCGGATGCGGCATCTGTCGCGCCCGCGTCCTCGACGGCGACTACCGCGTCACACCGATGAGCCGAGCCCACGTCAGCGAGGCCGACGAAGCCGAGGGTGTGGTGCTCACCTGCGCGATCTACGCGCAGTCCGATCTGACGCTGCGGCTCGAAACCCCGAGCCTCGGCAAAACGAAAGGCCCGTCGGCCGACCAGGTCTTCGGGTGATCTCGTCCCAGGAGGAAACGAAAATGGCCCATACCGGCGTTCTGCGTCCCGGATTCATCCAGCTGCGCGTGCTCGACATGCCCGCCGCGATCGAGCACTACACCAAGCGCATCGGCCTGCATCAGGTGACCGAGGGTGCCGACGGCCGCGTCTATCTGAAGGCCGCCGACGAGTTCGATCACCACAGCTTCGTGCTGCGTCGCGCCGACACCGCCGGCTTCGACGTCATGGCCTTCAAGGTGCGCGAGGAGAGCGATCTCGACATGTTCGAGAAGCGCGTCGTCGAATGGGGCTATCCGGTCGACCACGTCGCCGCCGGCGAGCAGCCCGGTCTCGGCCGCCGCATCGGCTGGATGCTCGAGTCCGGTCATCGCATCGAGCTCTACCATCATGCCGACCAGTCGGATCCCAAGCCGCGCATCCACAATCCGGACGTCTGGGAGATCGAGCCGCACGGCATGCGGGCGCGCCGCTTCGACCATGCCCTGCTCTACGGGCCGAACATCCAGCGCAATCTCGACTTCTTCACCAAGGTGCTCGACTTCTCCTGCGCCGAGCGCGTCGACATGCCCGACGGGCTGCTCGCCATCTGGCTGACCGCCTCGATGAAAGCCCACGACATCGCCTTCGTGAACCATCCCGAGCCGGGCAAGTTCCACCACGCCGCCTTCGAGCTGGAGAACTGGAACGACATCGGCCAC
>CALMYM010000364.1 GCA_937873675.1 uncultured Alphaproteobacteria bacterium
CGATGCTCCTGGTGCTCTTCGCCCTGTTCTTCCGGCCGGTCGGCTTCGACTACCGGTCCAAGATCGCGAACCCGACCTGGCGCAATGCCTGGGACTGGGGCCTGTTCGTCGGCGGTGCGGTGCCGGCGACGATCTTCGGCGTCGCCTTCGGCAACCTGCTGCAGGGCGTCCCCTTCCACCTCGACGAGTTGTTGCGTGCCCACTATCAGGGCTCGCTGCTGACCGCGCTGTTGCCGCTGCTCAACCCCTTCGCTCTGCTCGCCGGGGTGATCAGCCTCACGATGCTGACCGTTCACGGCGGCGTCTGGCTGCAGCTGCGTGCCTCGGGCGCGGTGGCCGAACGGGCGCGGCGCTTCGTGATCGTCCTCGCTCCGATCGTCACCGTCGGCTTCGCCCTCGCCGGGGTGTGGCTGTGGCTCGGCATCGACGGTTTCCGCATCGTCTCCGAACCGGCGCACGACGCGCTGCCGAACCCGCTCGCCAAGGAGGTGGTGCGGGCGCCCGGCGCCTGGCTCGACATCTACGGCCGCCTGCCGGTCGCCATGCTCGTGCCGGCGATCGGCCTCGTCGGGCCGCTCCTGACCGCGCTTCTGGCGCGCGCCGGGCGGGCCGGGCTCGCCTTCGTCACCTCGGCCCTCGGCATGATCGGCGTCATCGGTACCGCCGGTCTGTCGATGTTCCCCTTCATCATGCCGTCGAGCCTCGATCCGAAGTCGAGCCTGACGATCTGGGACGCCGCCTCGAGCCACCTCACCCTGACGGTGATGTTCTGGGCGGTGGTGATCTTCCTGCCCATCGTGCTCGGCTACACCGTGTGGTGCTACGCCAACATGTGGGGACGGGTGACGGCCGACGAGATCGAAACCCGCGCCCATCAGGCCTACTGAACGAGGAGAAACCCCATGTGGTACTTCGCCTGGATTCTCGGCGTCACCGCGGCCGCCGCGATCGGTGTCATCAACGTCATGTGGTACGAGTTCCAGGACCAGCTCGGCGACGATCGATCGTCGTCGGGGTGCGGACGTCCCCCCCGCCCCCGGGGGGGCGGGGGGCGTCCCCCCGCCGCCCACCGCGGGGGGGGGGGGGGGGGAGGCGTCCCTCTTCCCCGCCGCCCTCCGTTCTTTCCCGAGTCCCGCGATGACCGAGACGACAGCGCCTTCCGACGTTTCGTCGCTTCTGCGTTCGCTGCGCCCGGTCGCCGGTGCGCCGGCGGTCGGCACCATGGTCGCCGCCGCATCGCACGGGCTCCTCGGCGTCGCCGTCGCCTTCCTCGTCGCCGGGGCGGTCGACGCGGCGGTCTTCCACGGGCACGACGCGGCCGCGCTCGTCCCCTCTCTCGCCCTGCTCGCGGGGCTCGCGGTCGTGCGGGCCGGTGCGGCCTGGGCGAGCGATCGGTTCGGCTTCGCGGCCGCCGCCGCGGTTCGCCGCCATCTCTTCGCCCGCCTCCTCGACCACGTCGCCGCTGCCGGGCCGCTTCGCCCGGCGACGAAGCCGATCGGCGAACGCGCCGCGGTGCTGATCGAGGCGGTGGCCGCGGTCGAGCCCTATTGGCGACAGTGGTTGCCCTCGGCCGCGCGGGTCGGCGTCGTACCGCTCGCCGTGCTGGTGGTGGTGGCCCCGACCGATCGTTGGGCCTTCGCCATCCTCGCGGTCTCGCTTCCCATGCTGCTGTGGGCCATGATCCTGGTCGGCAAGGGCGCCGAGGTCGCTCATCGTCGGCAGTGGGCGAGCCTCGCCCGTCTCGGCGGCGACCTTCTCGACAAGGTCGCCGGTCTCGGCGATCTGAAGCGGCTCGGGGCCTCCGGGCGAGCCGTCGCGTCCGTCCATGCGGCGGCGGTGACCTTCGGTCGCGAGACGATGTCGGTGCTGCGTCTCGCCTTCCTGTCGGCACTGGTGCTGGAGTTCTTCGCCACCGTGTCGATCGCCGGGATCGCCATCGCCGTCGGTTTTCGCCTGATGTGGGGCGACCTCGACTTCCGCACCGGCTTCTTCGTGTTGCTGCTCGCCCCCGAGTTCTACGCGCCCTTGCGTGATCTCGGCGTCCGACGCCACGCCCGTATCGAATCCCTGACCGCGCTCGGCTCGATCGCCGAGATGCTCGCCGAACCGGAGGCTACGCCGTCGGGCGACCGGATCCGGCCGGCCGGTGCACCGCCCGCTCTGCGATTCGAGGCCGTCCGCGTCGTCCACGCCGACGGACGGGTGGCGCTCGACGGCATCGACCTCGACATCGCGGCCGGCGAGCACGTGGCGATCGTCGGCCCGTCCGGCGCCGGCAAGAGCACCCTCTTCGCCCTCGTCGCAGGTTTCGTCGAGGCGAGCCGGGGGCGCGTCCTCGTCGACGGCGCACCGCTCGACGATCTCGACCGGGATCTGTGGCGCGCCGAGCTCGTCCATCTTCCGCAGACGCCGCATCTCTTCGAGGGCTGGATCGCCGAGAACATCGCCCTGGATCGCCCACCGTCCGGGGGTGACGCCGACGTCGCCTTCGAAGCGGTTCTGGCCGCCTCCGGCGCCGGAGACTTCGTCGCGCGACTGCCCGCCGGGCGCGACACGCCCCTCGGCGAACACGGTCTCGGTCTCTCCGGCGGCGAGGCTCAGAGACTCGCCCTGGCTCGCGCCTTCTGGGGCTCCGGTTCCCTCGTCCTCTTCGACGAGCCGACCGCTCATCTCGACGCCGAGACCGAACGTGTGGTCGGGGAAGCGATCGTCCGGCTGCGCAACGGGCGCACGGCGCTGACCATCGCCCATCGGCTCGCCACCGTCGCCGCCGCCGATCGCGTGGTGGTGCTCGATCATGGTCGCATCGTCGAATGCGGCCGTCCCGGCGACCTCGCCGCAGCCGGCGGGCGCTGGGCGCGGATGCTCGCCGACAGCGGCATCGTCACGGAGGCGGAGGTATGAGGGATCTCCTGCGCCTCATCGGTCTGTGGCGCGGCGCGGCCGGATGGCTCGCCCTCGCTCTCGTGGTCGCGGTCGCGGCGACCCTGGCCAACCTCGCCCTGATGGCGGTCGCCGGCTGGTTCGTCACCGCCATGGCCGCGGCCGGCCTCGCCGGCGCGACGCTGAACTATTTCACCCCCTCCGCCCTGATCCGCGCCGCCGCGATCGTCCGCACCGGCGGGCGTTATCTCGATCGCGTCATCGGCCACGAGGCGACCTTCCGCCTCGTCGCCGCCACCCGCACCGCCCTCTTCGCCCGGTTGGAGCGCATCGCCCCTGCCGGTCTCGACGACCTGCGGTCCGGCGAGATGGCCGCTCGGCTGAAGGGCGACGTCGATCGGCTCGAGGCCGTCCACCTGCGGCTCCTCGCGCCTCTCGCCGTCGCCGTGCTCACCGCCGTCGCCGCCGTCGCCGTCATCGCCCACTACGACGGCGGTATCGCGGTGGTCTCGGCCTTCGCTCTGGCGGTCGGCGGTCTCCTCCTGCCGCTCGTCGCAGCCGGCGCCGCGAGCCGCAGGGCTCGCGAGACGGCGCGGCTCTCCGCCGATCTGCGACGCAGGGTGGTCGACGATCTCGCCGGCCTCGCCGCCCTGACGACGACGGGTGCCTTCGCCACCCATCGCGCGGCGCGGGAAGCCGTCTTCGCCGATCTCGTCGCCGCCGAGCGCCATGTCGCGGCGCGCGCCACCGCCGGTCAGGTCGCCGTCGGGCTCACCTCCGATCTCCTCGGCGTCGCCGTCCTCGCTCTCGGCGCCGCGAGCCTCGCCGCCGGCACGCTCGCCGGCCCCGAGACGACACTCGTGCTGCTGCTCGCGCAGGCGAGCTTCGAAGCTTTCGCACCGCTTCCCGCCGCCTTCGCCGGGGCTGCGGCGATGTTCGCTTCGCTCCGCCGCATCTTCGCCCTGTGGGACCGCGACCCGGTGGTCGGCGCTCCCGCCTCCCCGCGCCCCCTGCCCGGTCGTTTCGATCTGGTGCTGGACCACGTCTCCTTCGGCGTCGGTCACGCCGGACGGCCGATCCTGCGCGATTTCAGTCTCGATCTGCCCGAGGGTCGGCACGTCGTCGTCGCCGGCCCGAGCGGCATCGGCAAATCGACCCTGGTGGATCTCCTGTCGCGGGTCCGCGATCCGGAATCCGGAGAGATCCGGCTCGGCGGCGTGCCGCTTCCGGCGTTGGGGCTCGACGAACTTCGCGCCACGATCGTCGTGGTGCCGCAGCGCCCCCACATCTTCGCCGCCACGATCGCCGAGAACCTCCGCCTCGCCGCTCCGCGCGCCAGTGACGATGAGTTGTGGGGTGTCCTCGAAACGGTGGCGCTGAAGGATGCCGTCGAGCGGATGCCCGCCGGTCTCGCCACCTTCGCCGGAAGCGACGGGGTCTCGCTGTCCGGGGGAGAAGCGCGACGGCTCGCCGTCGCGCGCGCCCTCCTGCGCCGGCCCCGCATCCTGATCCTCGACGAACCGACCGAGGGGCTCGACGACGACGCCGCGCGTCGGGTGACCGACGCGATCGAGACGCTCATGCGCGACCGAACGCTGATCGTCGTCAGCCATCGCAGCGGCGAACCGAACTCGCGAGCGCTCGAAGTGGTGCTTTCGCCGCGCGGCGTCTGAAGGCGGCGAGGCGACACGGCGCGAAGCGGGTCGCGCCGCGGTCGGATCAGCGAGCCGACGGATCGTGGCCGGCGAGGGCGCGGGCGACGATGTCCGGCGTCGCGAACTCCTCCGGAACGGCGAAGAGGCGTCGGGTGCGCAACAGCGAACCCGTGGACGGCCATGCGGTGCCGACGCAGAAGGGGATGGCGAAGAGATAGCCGAACGTCAGCGGAGCCGCCCAAGCGGCGAAGCCGAGGGAGGTCGCGGCCATCGTCGCGACCAGGAAGGCTCCGAACAGCGTCTGCGGCCACAGTTCGGCGACCGCGCGGCGCCACGACACGCCATGGGCGTCGCGCGACTGACCACCCCAGCCGACGGATCGGCCGAACGCCAGGGCGACGACGAAGAGGGTGATGCGGAAGGAATCCGACGCGGCGAGAAACCAGGAGTGGATCACCTCGATCGATCCGGCCGCGAGCAGGCGCCGCCGGCCGCCGTAACGAGCGGCGCCGCCGGGGGTCAGGAGGATGTCGGCGATGCCGCAGAGCTTGGGGATCTGGCCGAGGACGAGAAAGACGAGATGGAGGGCGAGCGCCGAGCCCACGGGAAAGTCGGCGAGGCTCTCGCCGTCGAAGGGCTTGAGCGCCGCCAGCGGCAACATCAGCGTGCCGCCGGGGATCGATACGAACATCAGGATCGCCCAGATCAGCTGGAAGCGCGACACCGGCAGGAGGCCCGGGGTGCCGAGCAGCCGCACGTATTGAAGATTGCCCTGACACCAACGGACGTTGCGGCGCATGTAGTCGAGGAGGGTCGGCGGGTTCTCCTCCCAGGAGCCGCATTCCTCCGGCACGATGCGGACCTCCCAGCCGGCGCGCCGCATCAGGGCCGCCTCGATCTGGTCGTGGCTGAGGATGTGACCGCCGAAGGGCGGCTCGCCCGGCAACACCGGCACCCGGCAGTGGGTCCGGAAGGGGGCGATACGGACGAGGGCGTTGTGGCCCCAGAACTGGCCGCAGTCGCCGGTCCACCACGCCTGCCCGTTGATGTAGGCGCGCATGCCCTGGCGCATGCCGAACTGGAAGACACGGGCGAAGGCGCTCGCCGAGGGAAGCCCCACCACGAGGGTCTGGAGGATGCCGATCTTCGGGTGGGCGTCGAGGATGCGCACCTGGCGCAGGATGGTCGCGGCGTCCATCAGGCTGTCGGCGTCGAGCGGCAGCATCAGGTCGTACGCGTCGCCCCAACGATCGAGGAACTCGAAGACGTTGCCGGCCTTGAAGCCGGTGTTGTCGCTGCGGCGGCGGTAGACGATGCGCGACCGGTCGCCGATCTCGGTGCGCCAGTGCGCCACCGCCTCTTCTTCGCGCGCCGCGACGGCGTCGCGATCGGTGTCGGAGAGGACGAACCAGGCGAACCGTTCGCCGACGCCCGCCGCCACGATGTCGGCCTCGACGAGCTTCAGCCGGTCGATCGCCCGGCTCGGATCCTCGTTGCGCAGCGTCATGAAGACCGCGGTCCGCGACGTGACGGGGGCGTCGGGATCGACCGCGCGGGCGAAGGGCGCGACCTCGCCGATCGGGTCGGCGGCGCCGTGCAGCACCCACAGACCGATCGCCGCGTTGACGACGCCGAGGACCGTCCAGGGCAGGATGGCGAGGAAGCACAGGAGGAGGAGCACGTCGATCGCGCTCCACCCGCCGACACCGAGGATGGCGACGGCCCAGCCCGCGAGCGCCGCGAAGAGGGTGAGGTTCATCGCGGTCACCAGCACTCGCCGGCGGGTCAGCTGCGCCGCGCTCTGCGTGCCGGTCGGGGTGGTCGCGATCACGCCGAGCGGGGTCGCGGGGTCCGGCTGCATGGGCGGAACTCTCCGTGGTTCGAGCCGAACGCATCGGCGATCTTGCGAATCCGATGCATGATGCGCAACCCTAGGCGCTCGACCGGCCGACGAGAAGGGAACCGGATGGCGGAATCCGCGCACGCTCTCTTCCACGTCGCTCCGATGCGGTCGGAATTGCGGGAGGTGCCGCTGCGGGCGCCCGGCCCCGGCGAAGCGTCGGTTCGCACCGAATTCTCGGCGATCTCGCGTGGCACCGAACGTCTCGTCGCCCGTGGGGCGGTGCCGGCCGAAGAACACGTGCGCATGCGTTGCCCGATGCAGGAGGGCGACTTCCCCTTCCCGGTCAAATACGGCTACGCCGCCGTCGGGATCGTCGAGGACGGACCGACCGATTGGCTCGGGCGGCGGGTCTTCGCGCTCCACCCCCACCAGAACCGGTTCGTGGCGCCGCTCGAGCGGCTCCATCTCGTCCCCGACGCGGTGCCGGCGATGCGGGCGACGCTCGCCGCCAATCTGGAGACGGCGCTCAACGCGGTCTGGGATTCCGGGGTGAGCGTCGCCGACCGGGTGGTGGTGGTCGGCGGTGGTCTCGTCGGCCTGCTGGTCGCCGCGCTGTGCGCCGGAATGCCGGGCACACGGGTGACGGTGGTCGACGTCGACGGTTCTCGGGCGACGGCGGCGGCCGACTTCGGGGCGAGCTTCGCGCCGCCCGAGGCGGTGCCTTCGGGGGCCGACGTGGTGTTCCACACCTCGGCGACGGCGGCGGGCCTGGCGACGGCGATCGCCGCGGCCGGTCCGGAGGCGAAGGTCGTGGAGCTCAGTTGGTACGGGGCCGGCGAGATCGCGGTGGCGCTCGGCGGCGCCTTCCACGCCGGGCGGATCGGCCTCGTCTCCTCGCAGGTCGGGCGGGTCTCGCCCGGACACGCGGCGCGCGGCTGGACCTTCGCGTCGCGGCTCGCGGCGGCGCTCGACCTCGCCGCCGACCCCCGTCTCGACCGGCTGATCGGCGAGATCGTACCCTTCGCCGACCTTCCGGCGGCGATGCCGCGGTTGCTCGCGGCGGAGGCGCCGGGGATCGTGACCCTGGTTCGTTATGAGGAGTGAAGATGTACAGCGTCGAAGTGCGTGACCGCATCATGATCGCCCATTCTCTGCCGGATCCGTTCTTCGGACCGGCGCAGCGCAAGCACGGCGCGACCTTCGTGGTCGACGTCGCCTTCTTCCGCGAACGCCTCGGACCGCAGAACGTCGTCGTCGACATCGGTGCGGCGATCGACCTGTTGAAGGCGGTGCTCGATCCGCTGCGCTACCGTGACCTCGACGAGGTTCCCGATTTCGCCGGCGCCCTCACCACCACCGAGTTCCTCGCGCATCACGTCTTCACCCGCCTCGCGGCGGCGGTGGCCGAGGGGGGGCTGGGAGAGGACGGGCGCGACCTCGCGCGCATCCGCGTCACCCTGCAGGAGACCGATCTGGCGCGCGCCTCCTTCGAAGGTTCGGTCGGGGGATGACCACGGTCGGCTTCCTGATCCCCGGCGATCTCGATCTGCCGACCGGCGGCTACGCCTACGACCGGGCGCTCATCGCTCATCTCCCCGCCTTCGGCGTGGCGCCGATCCATGTCGAACTGTCCGGTCGCTTCCCCGACCCCACGATGGCGGATCTCGAAGCCTGCGCGGCACGCGTCGCCACGCTTCCCGAGGGCACCCCGCTGCTCGTCGACGGGCTCGCCTACGGGGCGATGCCGGTCGACCTCATCAGGCGTTTCGGCCGGCCGGTCGTAGCCTTGTGCCATCATCCCTTGGCGCTCGAGACCGGCCTCTCGGCGGAGCGGTCGGCCCGGCTCCGCGCGTCCGAGACGCAGGCGCTGGCGCTCGCCCGCCGGGTGATCGTCACCTCCCCGGCCACCGGCCGGCTGCTGGTCGAGGCTTACGCCGTGCCGGCCGAGCGTATCGACGTGGCGCCGCCGGGGACGGCGTGCAAGCCCCGTGCGACCGGTTCGGGTGGGTCCCGGGTCGAGATCCTGGCGGTCGGTGCGGTGGTGCCGCGCAAGGGCTACGACCTGTTGATCGAGGCCCTCTCGCGGCTCGCCGATCGCGACTGGCGGGCGAGCCACCTCCGGGCGGGGGGGGGGGCCGCGCCGCGACCATCGTCGGAGCGGAGCGGGAGCCGGGGCATCGGGCGGCGCTGGACCGGCGGATCACCGCCGCGGGGCTCGGCGAACGCGTCCTGTTCCGCGGCGCCGTCGCCGAGGCGGACCTCGACGCGCTCCTCGGGCGCGCCGATCTCTTCGTTTCGGCCTCGCATTTCGAGGGTTACGGCATGGCGTTGGCGGAAGCCGTGCAGCGAGGACTGGCGATCGTGACGACCACGGGCGGGGCGGCGGCGGAGACGGTGCCGGCGGGGGCGGGTCTCGGGGTGCCGGCGGGCGACGCGACGGCGCTTTCCGTCGCACTCGGTCGCTGTCTCGACGACGCGGGCCTGCGTCGGGATCTCGCGGCGGCGGCTTACGCCGCCGGGCGGGCGTTGCCGAGTTGGGAGGTGACGGCGCGCATCGTCGCCACCTCGGTCCGAGAGGCGGCGGGGAGGGCGGCATGAGCGGATTTTCGGTCGACTGGCTGGCTTCACGCGAACCGGTCGATCATCGGTCGCGGTCGCGAGATCTGGCCGATGCCCTGGCCCGCCGGTTCGCCGGCCAAGACACCCTTCGCGTCGTCGATCTCGGGGCCGGAACCGGCTCGAACCTCAGGGCGCTGGCGCCGCTTCTTCCCTTCGAGCAGCACTGGCGTCTCGTCGACGACGATCCCGGCCTCCTCGCCGAAGCGGCGCTACGGCTGGCGGCCTGGGCCGACACGGCCGAGAGGAGCGGTGAAACTCTGCGTCTGGTGAAGGCGGGGCGCGAAGTCGCCGTCGAGTTCCACGCCTGCGATCTCGCCGAGGCCGTCGCAGCAGCCATCCCGACGGACTGCGATCTGATCACCGCGTCGGCCCTCTTCGACCTCGTTTCGCCGGCCTGGATGGAAGAGGTGGTGGCCGTCGTGGCGGCGCGGCAGGCGACGCTCTTCGCCGCGCTCACCTACGACGGGCGCGACGCCTTCGCTCCGGCCCATCCGCTCGACGCGTCGGTGGTCGCCGCCTTCGCCCGCCACATGCGGTGCGACAAGGGCTTCGGCGTCGCGGCGGGGCCGGAGGCGACCGCGGTGCTCGCGGCGGCTCTGCGCTCCGCCGGATACGAGGTTTCGGAACGGTC
>CALMYM010000365.1 GCA_937873675.1 uncultured Alphaproteobacteria bacterium
CGGTGCTCGGCGGTGGGCGGTTCCCGACGCCGGAGCGGTTGCGCGCCATCGCCGGTGTCCGCGCGGTGAAGCTCAACCTCCTCGCCCGCTCCTGCCTCGTCGACTACGACCCCGCCGTCGTGCCGCCGGTGGCCTGGGTCGTTCTCGTGCCCGGCCGGCCGGCCGGGGCGTCCGGCCCGTTCGGCGCGGCCCTCGCCGCCGCGCTCGCCGGCGCAGCGGTCTGACAAGAAAGGTACGAGCCATGTTCCCACTCCTCACCTTCGCGACCGGACTGGTGGTCGGCATCGCCGGTGTCCGGCTTCTGAAGTCGACGAAGCTCGATGCGATCCCGACGCCCTCGGCGGAGGATCTCGGCAAGACGGCGCGCGAGGGCTTCGATCGCGCCCGCTCCGGTTTGCGCGATGCGGCGGTCTCGGGCCTCACGGCGGTCGAGAAGACCTCCGCCGGCCTGCGCGAGAAGCTCTCCCCCGAGCCGCCCCCGGCGGGCGAAGCCGCCGTCGCCGGCCCTTCCGGGACGGTCGAGACCGAGGCCGCGGCGGAACCGAAGGCCACGAAGCCGACGACCCGCCGTGCCCCGCGCAAACCGGCGAAGCCTGCGGAGGCGGCATCATGAAACGCCGCAAGGCCCTCGCCCTCGCCGCGAAGAGGGAAGCGATCGGCACCGTCTTCGCCCGCGGCTTCCTGGTGACCGCCCTGCTCGAAGCGACGCAGAACCGCCCGCACGACACTCGACGCCTGCTGAGGCGGTCGCTGCAAGGCGGCGCGGCGCTGGCCGCCGGCACCTTCGCCGCGGCCTCCTTGGCACGGCGCGACTACCTCCCGGCGCTCGGCGCCGTCGCCCTCGGTGCCGCCGCCATGGCCGCCGCCGAAGTCCTCACCGACCCCTCCCTCATCACCTCACAGGAGACCGACCGTGGCCCGCAAGACCAAGAAGTGGAAGAAGCTGCAGCGCAGGCTGAAGGCCTTTGAGGCCGGCAACGGAAGCGGCAACGGCTGGGGCCCCGCCGGCATGGCGGGTGGCAACGGCCTACTCGCTGGTCTCGGCGGCCTCCTGCCGTCGCGCCGCTCCGAACAGTTGCTGCTCGGTCTGGCGCTCGGCGCCGCCGGTGCCTGGGTGCTCTCCGACGCGGAGTTGCGCGGCAAGATCATGAAGGGCGCCATGCGCATCTACGCCGGCATGGCCGCGGGCATGGAGGAGATGAAGGAGCAGGTCGAGGACCTCAAGGCCGAACTCGCCGCCGAGCAGGCAGGGCCGGTCGCATGACCTGCGCCGCCGAACCCTTCCCCATCGTCCATGCCGTCGCCGGACGGGTGCGTCTGCGCCTGCCCCGCGGCGTGGACGGGGTTCGGCTCGCCCGTGCCGTGATCGACGTCGACGGCGTCCTGACCGCGCGTGCCAACGCGGCGGCCCGATCGCTGGTCGTGACCTTCGAGCCGGCGCGAACCGATATCGAACACCTGCGTCGCGCCCTCCTCGCCCGTACCGCGGTGGCGGCGGCCGGAAGCGAACGACCTCCCGACCGGAGTCTGGTCGCCGTGGCCGGCAGCCTCGCCGCGACGATCGGCGTCCATGTCGTGCCGCCGGCCCTACGTCTCCCCGTCGCCCTGACGACGACGGCGCCCCTCCTCGGCCATGCCGCCACCGACTGGCGCGAGAACGGCCTGACCTCGCACGGCCTCGAAGGCCTCGCCGTGGCGATCTCGCTGGCCCGCGCCGATTACACCGCCGCGACCACGACCGCTTTCATGCTGACGCTCGGCGAACACCTCGAAGAGAGCGTCGCCCGCCGTGCCGACGAGATGCTCGCCGGCCTGCTGCGCCCGACCGACACCACCGTCTGGGTGCTGCGCGACGGCGTCGAGGTCGCCGTTCCCAACGACGCGGTCGTCGTCGGTGACGGCGTCGTCGTCGCCGCCGGTACCGTGGTGCCGGTCGACGGCACGGTTCTCTCCGGCGAGGCGATGGTCAACGAAGCCGTCATGACCGGCGAGAGCGTCTCGGTCGCCAAGGCGCGCGGCGACGCCGTCCTCTCGGGCACGCTGATCGAAGAGGGCCGCCTCGTCGTCTACGCCGAACATGTCGGGCGTCGGACGGCGTCCGCCCGCATCGCCGATTACGTCGAACAGTGCCTCGGCGCCAAGAGTGAGGCGCAGATCGAGGCCGCGCGGCTCGCCGACCGCTTGGTGCCCCTCGTCCTGAAACTCGCCGGCGGCGCTTTCCTGATCTCGGGCGACTGGCGGCGTGCCGCCTCGGTGCTCCAGGCCGACTACGCCTGCGCGCTGAAGCTCGCCACACCGGTCGCCTTCAAGGCCGCGATGTACGCCGCCGGCCGCTCGGCCATCCTGGTCAAGGGCGCGCAAGCACTGGAGAGGCTGGCGAGCGCCGACACCTTCGTCTTCGACAAGACGGGAACCCTGACCACCGGTAAACTCGAAGTCACCGACGCGATCACCTTCGATGCCCGCTACGGCCCCGACGACCTGATCAATCTCGCCGCTTCGGTGGAGGAACATTATTTCCATCCCCTGGCCATGGCGGTCGTCGCCGCGGCGCACGCCAGCGCCCACTATCGCCACTTCGATCACCGCGAGGTGGAGTTCATCGTCGCCCACGGCGTCGCCAGCGTGATCGACGGCCAACGCATCGTCGTCGGCTCCCGCCATTTCGTCGCCGAGGACGAAGGCATCGACGTCGCCGCCCACACGGAGGTGATCGACAGCCTCTACCGCGAGGGCAAAACGCTGCTCTACATCGGCTTCGGCGGCGAGCTCATCGGCCTTCTCGCGCTCCGAGACGGGGTCCGCGAGGCGACGGCACGTACCATCTCCCGCCTGCGGGCGAGCGGGGCGAAACGCGTCCTCATGCTGACCGGCGATCACCACGAACGCGCCGCCGATCTCGCCGAGAGCCTCGGCCTCGACGGTTTCCACGCCGAGCTGATGCCGCACGACAAGGCGGCGATCGTCGAACGGCTGGCGGCCCAAGGCGCCCGCATCGCCTTCGTCGGCGACGGCATCAACGACGCCCCGGCGCTGGCCGGCGCCCATGTCGGCATCGCCATGCACCGCGGCGCCGACATCGCGAGGCTGACCGCCGACATCGCCCTGCTCGAGGACGATCTGGAGCGCATCGCCGACGCCAAGGAGATCGCCGACGAGGCGATACGGCGGATCTCGCGAAACTACCGCGCCACCGTTTGGCTCAACAGCGCAATTCTGGGAGCGGCCGCCTTCGGCCTCCTGTCGCCGGTCATGACCGCCATCCTCCACAACGGCACGACGATCGGCATCCTGATGGCCTCGCTCGGGCAACGGCTGGCACGCAGAAGAAACGTCGACCGAGCTCGCTGACCGGAGGAGACGACACGCCGCGGCCCGTGCGGTGGCGATCACGATCTCCGGCGACATCCTCGGGCTTGCTCCAGCGACAGGCCGGGCCGAGGCCCCGTCGACGAAGAAGTCACTGAAAACAGAAGACCCTCCGGCTTGGAGTCGGAGGGTCTTCTTTCGTTTGATTGCGGGGGCCCGCAACCCTTTCAAGGCGCTGTTCATCGCCGGAGCATGAACGAGGTCGACACCGAAGATCGGGGGCATGCGCACGGCCCTTCTCGCGCCTGCCGTTCTCGGTTCGCCGGCCGGCACGCCGCATCCGGGTCGGGGGATCGGCGTTCGGGCCCCGAAAGCAGAAAGCCCCCGGGTCGGTTTGACCGCGGGGGCTTTTCGATTTGGTTGCGGGGGCCGGATTTGAACCGACGACCTTCAGGTTATGAGCCTGACGAGCTACCGGGCTGCTCCACCCCGCGGTGAGGTATTTCGATCTTTCGGGCGAGGCCTTCGGATCGGGAGTTCTGGGGCCGTTGGGTCCTCGTCCCGGACGAGGCGGCTGGACGTTCGAAGGCCCCGAAGACCGTCGGTTTTCGGGGCTGATCGTCTCGGCGACGATGTCTGATCATTGTCGAAGAGACGGGGTCGGGAAGAGAAGGGCTCGTTTGGCTCTCGGATGCGCTTGGCAGGCCTGGCAGCGACCTACTCTCCCGCGTCTTGAGACGAAGTACCATCGGCGCTGAGGGTTTTCACGGCCGTGTTCGGAATGGGAACGGGTTGGGGCCCCTCGCAAGAACCACCAGGCCGGCGAAGAGCATCCGTGAGCTGTGAATGTATGAAGGTCTTTCGACCGTCGTCCATGTTGATGGACATGAACAATGAGAGCGATCAAGCCGATCGAGCTATTAGTACCAGTCAGCTGAACACATTACTGTGCTTACACATCTGGCCTATCGACGTGGTCGTCTACCACGACTCTCAGGCGAGACCTTGTTTCGAGGTGGGTTTCCCGCTTAGATGCCTTCAGCGGTTATCCCGTCCGTACATAGCTACCCTGCACTGCCGTTGGCACGACAACAGGTCCACCAGTGGTACGTCCATCCCGGTCCTCTCGTACTAAGGACAGATCCTCTCAAGTCTCGAACACCCACGGCAGATAGGGACCGAACTGTCTCACGACGTTCTGAACCCAACTCACGTACCACTTTAATCGGCGAACAGCCGAACCCTTGGGACCTGCTCCAGCCCCAGGATGTGATGAGCCGACATCGAGGTGCCAAACGACGCCGTCGATATGGACTCTTGGGGGTCATCAGCCTGTTATCCCCGGCGTACCTTTTATCCGTTGAGCGATGGCCCTTCCACGCGGGACCACCGGATCACTATGGCCGACTTTCGTCTCTGCTCGACTTGTCAGTCTCGCAGTCAGGCAGGCTTATGCCATTGCACTCAACGAGCGATTTCCGACCGCTCTGAGCCCACCATCGCGCGCCTCCGTTACTCTTTGGGAGGCGACCGCCCCAGTCAAACT
>CALMYM010000366.1 GCA_937873675.1 uncultured Alphaproteobacteria bacterium
AGCTGTCGCTGTCGAGCTACACGGTGAAGACGGCGCGCGGTGACAGCCCCTATGTCGGGGTGCCGGTGTTCCCGTCACGCGCCTTCCGCCACACCTCGGTCTACATCCGCACCGACCGTGGCATCGGCTCGCCGGCCGACCTGAAGGGTCGCCGGATCGGCGTGCCGGAGTACCAGCTCACGGCCAACGTCTGGGCCCGTATGATCCTCGCCGACCACGGCGTGGAACCCCGCGACATCCATTGGCTGCGTGGCGGCTACGACGATCCCGGCCGGGTCGAGAAGATCGCCCTCGACCTGCCGCCGGACGTCCGGCTCGAGTCGATTCCGGAGGGAACGACGCTTTCCGGCCTGCTCGCCGCCGGCGAGATCGACGCGCTGATCGGACCACGGGCGCCGTCGTGTTTCGAGGCCGGTCATCCACAGGTCGGGCGGCTGTGGACCGATCCGGTCGCCGCCGCCTCCGACTGGTACCGCCGCCACGGCCATTTCCCGATCATGCATCTGGTCGGCGTGCGCCGTGATCTCGTCGAGCGTCACGGCTGGCTGCCGGCGGCGGTCGCCAAGGCCTTCGGCAAGGCCAAGGCGATCGGCCTCGCCCGTCTCGCCGACACCTCGGCGACCAAGGCGACGCTGCCCTTCGTCGAGGAGCGGCTCGGCGAGGCCCGTGGCCAACTCGGCGAGGATTTCTGGTCCTATGGCTTCGAGGCCAATCGACGTACACTCGACGCGTTCCTGGCGGCCCATCACGCCCAGGGTCTGTCGATCCGCCGCCTCGCGCCCGAGGAGCTGTTCCATCCCACCACGCTCGAGTCGCACCGGATCTGAATGGAGAGCGGAACATGACCGGGATCATCGAAGTCATCCGTCGCTGGCGCGACCGCTGGGAGCTCGATCGGACCGTTCCGGAAGAGCTCGACCGGATGCTGCACGAGGTCGGGATGACCCATCACGACCTCGTCGCAGCGGCCGACGGCGGCGAACACGTCGCGCGGCTGTTGCCGGCGATGTTGGCGCTGAACGGCATCGAGGCCGAGGAGGTGCGGCGCGAGCTCGGACTGCTCTTCCGCGACCTCGAACGCGTCTGCAACGGCTGTCGCGAGGTGAAGCGCTGCAGTCACCTGATGGACGAGGGCGCGCCGGTCGGACAACTCACCGAGATCTGTCCGAACGCCGCGACCATGGCGAGCTTGAAGGGGTGACCCTTCTTCGAAATCGGTTCGACTCCTTCGATGCCGTCGTACCGGGTCCGCATAATTCGGACCCGTCCGAATGTCGCGAACGTTGCGGTTCGATCGGCCGACGCAGATTCGCGTTTGCCTTCACTCACGAAGTCTCGGCTGCCTTCACGAGGCCATACCCGAAGCGGCCGGCCGAACCGAGCCCTGGAGAACCCGACCGGGTGGCGCCGGTCACGCCTCCAGCACCAACCCCGGCCGAGGCCAGTCGACGGCGATCAGGCGGCCGGTTCCCGAGAGGGTGATGTAGGCCGTCTTCATGTCCGGTCCGCCGAAGCAGATGTTGGTGCAATAGCCTTCCGGCGCCTCGTGGAACTCGATCAATTCGCCGGAGGGCGAGAACACGCTGATCCCGCCCCGCACCAGTGTCGCCACGCAGATGTTGCCGTTCGCCTCGACCGCCATCGAGTCGAAACGCTGGTAGCCCGGCAGTCCGTGGACCAGCCGGCCGCCGTTCGGCGACGGCCAGGGCTCCTTCGCCACCACCCCTTCGCCGACGATGTCGAAGGCCCACAGTCGGCTCGTCTCGGTCTCGGCCACGTAGAGCGTCCGTCCATCGGGCGACAGAGCCACGCCGTTCGGGGTGAGGATGGGGAAGATCGCCTCGCGGATCAGCGAGCCGTCGGTGCGGGCGTAGTAGACGGCGCCGCGATCCGACAGGCGGCCGTGGTTCTTGCCGAGATCGGTGAACCAGAAGCCGCCGGCGGCGTCGAAGACGATGTCGTTCGGTCCCTTCAGCGAGACACCGTCACACGAGTCGTAGAGCACCTTCACCTCGCCGGTGACGATGTCGACCTGTTCGATCCGGCCCGTCCGATAGTCCGAGGCCCGGCCGGTCGGGCGGAGGTACCCGGTCTCGTCGCGGTGCCAGTCGAATCCACCGTTGTTGCAGACGTAGCACTTGCCGTCCGGACCCATGGCGGCGCCGTTGGGGCCGCCTCCGAGTTCGGCGACCGTCGTCTTCAGCCCCGTCGGGTCGACCCGCGTCAGCCGCCCACCTTTGATCTCGACCACCAGGACGCTGCCGTCGGGAAGCGCCACCGGGCCCTCGGGGAAGCCGAGGCCGGTCGCGATTTCTCTGCCTTCGAGACGCATGGGGTTCGCTCCGTCGATGTCACGCGGGGACGGCGGCGGGCGCGCCGCCGCCGAGATAGGCTTCCAACACCTCCGCCAGACTGGTCGAGGTATCGAGTTCCGACGCCTTGCGCGTCCCGAGGATCCGGCCGTTGCGGACGAAACAGACCTCGTCGGCGACGCGAAGCGTCATGCGGAAACTCTGCTCGACCAGGAGAATGGAGAGGCCGCTCTCGTCCTTGATGCGCATCAGCCGCTCGAAGACGCGGCGAATGAGGAGCGGCGCCAGACCGAGCGACGGTTCGTCGAGCAACAAGAGACGCGGCGAACTCATCAGGGCCCGCCCGATCGCCAGCATCTGTTGCTCGCCGCCGCTCAGCATCCACGCCGGCGACTTCGAGCGCTGGGCGATCTCGGGGAAGAGATCGAGCATCTGCGATCGACGCGCCGCCAGGGTGCGCGCATCGAGGAAATAGCCGCCGAGCGCGAGGTTCTCTTCGACCGTCAGGTCGGTGACGATCTCGCGCCCCTCGGGCACGTAGACGATGCCCAGGCCGACCCGTTCACGCGCCGAGAGCCGGGACACGTTCCGCCCGTCGAAGACGACGTCGCCCTGGGCCTCCACGAGGCCGGCGATGGCCTTGAGGATCGAAGACTTGCCCGCGCCGTTCGCCCCCAGAAGCGCGAACACGCTACCCGCCGGAAAGCCGAACTCGACCTTCTCGGCGGCGAGCGTCTTGCCGTAGCGGACGTCGAGACCGCGAATGCTCAGGAGGTCAGTCATCGTCTCCTCCGAGATAGATGCGGACGACGTCCGGGTCGGCACGCACTTCGGCCGGCGTGCCGTGAGCGATGATCTGACCGAAGTTGAGCACGTAGATGCGGTCGCAGAGCTGCATGATCAGATCCATGTCGTGCTCGACCACCACCACCACCAGATCCGGCCGGATCAGCCGCTGCAGGGCGCGCATCAGATCGCGGGTCTCCACCGCGTTGAGACCCGCCGCCGGTTCGTCGAGCAGCAACGCCTTGGGGTTTCCCGCCATGGCGCGGGCGATTTCGACGAGACGCAGGGTGCCGGGCGGCAGTTCCGCCGGCAGGGTCTCGGCGACGGCGGCGATGCCGAGGCTCTCCAGGGCGGCGAGCGCCTTGCGTCGTGTCGCGGCGTCTTCCCGGGTCCCGGAGGGCAACGGCAGGAACGCGTTCGCCCAGCCGCTCCGCCGCTCCAGCGTCAGGCCGACCATGACGTTTTCGATCACCGTGAGGTCCGGGCAGAGCGCCATGTGTTGGAACGAGCGCGAGATGCCGAGGGCGGCGCGTCGGTGCGGCGGCAGATCCTGGAGGGGGACACCGCCGAACACGATACCCCCGAATTGCGGTCGGTAGAGCCCGGTGAGGCAGTTGAAGAGGCTGGTCTTGCCGGCCCCGTTCGGGCCGATGAGCCCGGTGACCCGCCCCGGTTCGAGGTCCACGCTCACGTCCTTGAGGACCTGGATCGCCCCGAACGACAGCCGGAGATTCTCGGCTCTGAGACGCTGCGCCACGGCTCTGGTTTCGATCGCCGTCATGACCGTCCTCCGCGGCTGAGGATGCGGCGGATGTCGGACGCCGAATTGACCGCCAGGGTGACCCCGAGAAGGACGGCACCGTAGATGACCGGCACCCAATCCCCGGCGCCGGCGAGGTAGTTGGGGACGAGCGTGAGGAAGGCGCCGCCGACGAGCGCCGGCACCAGGGTGAGGCCGTTGAGGCTCACCACCGACCCGACCAGGAGGAAGATCGCGCTCCACAGGGTGAAACTGTTGGGCGAAACCGCCGAACTGGCGACCGCGACCACCGCGCCGGAGATCGACGCCAGCATGGCGCTGAGCGCGAACACCGAGATGCGTGCCCAACCGCGCGTGATGCCGAAGGCCTCCGCCGCGCGCGGATGGGCGCGGGCCATGAGGAGTGCGAGCCCCTGGGGCGAGCGACGTAACCGGACCAGGGCGAGGCAGATCAGAACGAGGAGACCGAAGGCCAGATAGTAGCGTTGCGAGGCCTTGGGCAGACCGGGCAGCGGATCGAGCGCGACGTAGAGGCCCTCGAACCCACCGGTGAACTTCTCGGAGTGAATCAGGATCTCGGGCAGTGCCAGAGCCAGCGCCATCGTCGACACGGCGAGATAGATGCCCGACAGCCGACGCGACGGATAGGCGAAGACGATGCCGCCGACGAGACCGGCGAGAGCCGCGACCGGCAGGCTGACCATGAGGCCGACGCCCGCCTGCTTCTCCAGGATGGCCACGGCATAGGCGCCGAGGGCCACGAAGAAGGAATGTCCGATCGACACCTCGCCGCCGTACCGCACGAGCACGCTCACCGAGAGCACGCCGATCGCGTTGGCGAAGCAGAGGGACAGGCTGTAGACCAGATAGCCTCCGGCACCGAGCGGCAGCAGCAGGAGAAGGCCGATCAGGGCGAGGGTCGCGAGCGCCTTCGGGTCGAGCGCCCGGTCGACGAAGCTTCGCGGAGGGGTGTCGGTTTGCGTCAGGTCAGACACGTCCGCCGCTCCTTCTGGCGAGAAGCCCGTCGGGGAAGAAGTTGAGGGTGACGAGGATGACCACGAGCAGGAACGTGTTCATGAACTCGGGCGAGACGTAGAAGGAGAAGAGGTTGGTGGCGATGCCGACCAGAATGCCGCCGAGCGCCGCGCCGGGGAGGCTGGCGAAGCCGCCGACCACCGCCGCGGTGAACGCCTGGAGCATGAAGGACGACACCGTGGTGGAGGACAGGAAGGTCGTCGGCACGATGAGCAGCGCCGCCACCAGACCGAGGACCGCGCTCACCAGCCACGCGAAGAGGTGGACCCGCCGCAGGTCGAGACCGCAGACGCGACTGGCGAAGGGGTTGGACGAGGTGGCGCGGAAGGCGATGCCGAGACGGGTTCGCTCGATGACCAGGAACAGCGATCCGATGATGAGCAGCGTCACCGCCAGGACGGTGAGGTCGTAGGAGGTGATCCGCACACCGGCGAACGACACGCCGAAGCGGGGGATCGGCAGATCGAGGTTGACGATCTCGGCGCCGAACACCAGCTGGATCGCCCCTTGCAGCACGAGGCCGATGCCGAGGGTGGCGATGGTGCTGGCGAGATCCGACTTGAAGACGATCGGCGCGATCAGCGCATAGCTCAGGACCGCGATGCAGGCGACGAGCGCCACCGCCGTCGCCACCGCCCCGCCCCAGGACAGGTTCGCCAGACCGCCGCTCGAGAACCCGTAGACGAGGAACGCGGCGAGACCGGCGAGATTGCCGTGCGCGAAGTTCACGACGCGCGAACTCTTGTAGATCATGACCAGACCGAGCGCGCCGAGCCCGTAGAGACAGCCCGAAACGATGCCCGACCAGAGAAGCGGCGGCAGATCCCCGACGAGGGTCTTCAACATGTCGTCACTCCGCTGAGGCGCCGACGTCGCGCGCGGCCTTTTCGATCACCTCGATCACGCCGGGGAAGTAGCGCCCGGAGAGTCCTCCGTCGCGCGCGGCTTCGTAGTAGCTCCGGGCGACGCCGGCGACCTTCGCCTCGACGCCCGTCTCGACGGCCAGGCGCAGCACGTAGTCGATGTCCTTCAGCACGTATTCGGGCGGGAACGCCTTTTCGGGAAAGGCCCGCGGCACCATCGCCTTGAGCCCGTGGTTGCGCAGCGCGAAACTGTCGCCGGATCCCTTCGACACCGCCTCGAGCAGGGTCCGCGGGGCGACGCCGGCGCGCTCGCCGATCACCATCATCTCCGCCAGCGCCACCACATGTTCGAAGAGCAGGGCGTTGTTGATCAGCTTGACCACCTGACCGGTACCGATCCCGCCGCAGTGGGTGACGTCCGAGCCCATGTGGCGGAGCAGCGGTTCGATGCGGGCGAAGATGGCGTCGCTCGCGCCGACCATGATGCTGAGTTCGCCCCGCTGCGCCGCTTCGCGCGTCCGCGCCACCGGCGCATCGGCGAAGGAAATGCTCCGCGAGGCGAGAAAGGCGCCGATCTCACGGGCGCCGGAGACCGAGGTGGTGCTGAGGTCGACCACCGTGGTTCCGGATTTCGCATGGGCCGCCACCGGACCGTCGGGTCCGCAGACGGCGCGAACCTGGGCGTCTCCGGGAAGCGAGAGGAAGATCACGTCGGCCGCGGCCGCGATCTCGGCGATCGACCCGGCGGGTTCCGCCGCCGTGTCGGCCAAGGCGTTCATCGCATCCGCATCGAGATCGAAGGCGAGGACGCGGCCTCGGTGCTTGGTCGCCACGTTGCGGCACATGGGTCCCCCCATGACGCCGAGACCGACGAATCCGATCGTCAGATTGTTCGTCATCGCTTCAGTCCATCAACATGCCGCCGTTCACGTCGAGCACCGTTCCCGTGATCCAGTTCGACGCCGGCGAGCAGAGGAAGAGGATACCTTGGGCGATGTCTTCCGGGGCGCCATAGCGGCCCAGCGGAACGCTGCCATGCGCGGACGGAGGAGCCCGACCGGTGACGTTCGCCCACATCGGTGTCTCGACCGGTCCGGGCGCGACCACGTTGGCATAGACGCCTTTGCTCGCACCGGCCTTGGCGACCCACTTCATCAGGCCGTGCACGGCCGATTTGGCCGCCACATAGGACGGACCGGAGGCGACGCCACCGATCTTGGCGGCGATGGACCCCAGGGCGACGATCTTTCCGTATCCCTGCTGCGCCATCACCGGATAGAGCTTCCGCACCGGGTTGACGACACCCATGACGTTGACGTCGAAGATGGCGTTCCACTCCTCGTCCGTCGACTCCTGCAGGTGCTTGTTGGAAATCGTGCCGGCGCACAGGACCAGGATGTGGATGGACCCGAAATCGGCGAGGATCTTGTCGATCAGGGTTTCGGTGGCGACGCGCGAGGTGACGTCGCACTTTTCGTAGACCGCATTCGGCGGCAGATCGCCGAACTCGTCGACGATGTCGGTGGCGAAGACCTTCGCACCCGC
>CALMYM010000367.1 GCA_937873675.1 uncultured Alphaproteobacteria bacterium
TGCGTCTCACCGGCCGCCTGAAGGATCTGCCGGCGACGGACGCGTCGGGCCCGCTCCTCGGCGAGCGCATGTGCGTGGCCGGCTCGTCCGACGGCGCCGTCCTCTTCGAACCCTCCGTGCCCATGCCGGTCTGACCGGCGACGGTCCCGTCGTTCGACATCGTTCCCGCCCAGGCCGGCGTCAGACCGGCGGCGCTCCCGTTCCACCGGAGGAAGCCCGTGCCGTTCCCAGTCCTTCCGCCTTTCGTGTCGGACGTTTCTTCGTATCCGAGCCGCTTCGGCGGCGCTTTCGGCAAGAGGAGGGTGTCGTGAGTCTCGTCAACGTCTTTCAGCTTCTGGTGAGCGGCATCGCCATGGGGGCGATCTACACGCTCACCGCGAAGGGGCTGTTCATCACCCACCTCGCCACCCACCGGCTGAACTTCGGTCAGGGCGACTTCCTGATGGTCGGCGCCTTCGCCTCGATCGGCCTGCTGGTCGCCGGCGTGCCGGCGCCGCTCGCCGCGCTCGGTGTCCTGGTGCTGATGGGGGTGCTCGGGTTCCTTCTCGAACGGCTGGCCATCCGCCCGCTCGACCGGCTGGGAGACAGGGCAGGGGCCTATTCGTGGGTTCTCACCACGGCGGGTGTCGCCCTCGTACTGCAGAACGTGATCGAGCTCGTCTGGGGCAAGTCGACGCAATATGCGCCGCCGCTGTTCTCGGCGACGCGCGACAACGTCATCGTCCTCTTCGGCGTGGGGATCTTCATCGAGGAGGCGGCGATCATCCTCACCGCCTTCCTGGTCGTCGGAGCCTTCTACTGGTTCCTGTTCGCATCGCGTTGGGGCAAGGCGATCTACGCCGTCGCCTTCAATCCCGAGGCGGCGGCTCTGTTCGGCATCGACGTGCGCGGCGTGGTGACTCTGGTGTTCATCCTGGCGTCGCTGCTGGCGGGCATTTCGGGTGTGCTGGTCGGCCCGCTCGTCTCGGTGCACCCGCACATGGGGCTGGTCTTCACCATCAAGGCCCTGGCGGTGGCGGCCGCCGGCGGGTTCTCCAACCCGCTCGGGATCCTCGTCGGCGGTCTCGCGTTCGGCGTCGCCGAGGCGTTCTCCAACTACTGGGACAGCGCCTTCGGCGATCTCTATCCGCTCCTGTTCGTCATGATCCTGCTCGCGTTCCGCCCTTCGGGCCTGTTCGGCGAGCGCCACGCCGACGTGCGCTGAGGAAGGTGCCCATGCCGCCCACCCGGACCCATCTCGGCGCCCTGCGCCGACCACCCCGCATCCTCGTCTACCTCGCCGCGGCGGTGATCATCGCGGTCTTTCCCTTCGTCGCTCCCAACGCGTTCTTCGTCCACGTCGGCCAGACCTTCGCGTTCACCGCGGTGGCGGTGATCGGGCTCAACATTCTGCTCGGGTTGTCCGGGCAGATGTCGCTCGGCCACGGTGGCTTCTACGCCGTCGGCGCCTATGTCTCGGCGATCCTCGCCACCACCTACGGCTGGCCGCTCGCCCTCGCCATGCCGACCGCCCTCGTGGCGAGCTTCCTGGTGGGTCTCCTGGTGGGCGCCGTGGCGCTGCGCACCCGCGGCCTCTACCTCGCCATGGCCACCCTGGCGTTCGGGTTCATCGCCGAGATCGTCGCCCAGCGTTGGGTGTCGGTCACCGGCGGCACCATGGGTCTGATGGGCGTGCCGCAGCTCGACTTCGGCGACTTCCGCAGAGGGCCGACCTACTACTTCTGGTTCGCGGCCGGCATCCTGCTCCTCGCCCAGATGGCCAGCGACTACGTCTTCGCCTCGGCGGTGGGGCGGCGGCTCAACGCCGTGAAGGAGAGCGAATCCTTCGCCCGTACGGTCGGTCTCGACGTGTCCGTCTGGCGCATCGGCGTGTTCGCCGCCAGCGCCATGCTGGCCGGCGCGACCGGCGTCCTGTTCGCCCATCAGACCGGTTTCGTCTCCAGCGACGCCTTCAACATCCACCTCACGATCTCGCTGCTGATCGCCACCGTCATCGGCGGCCTGGGTCGCTCGAAGGGGCCGCTCCTCGGCACCGCCATCCTCATCGCCATCGGCGAGGCCGTCGCGACGATCCACGACTACGGGGCGATGCTCTACGGCGGCATCCTTCTGCTGGTGCTGCTGATCTTCCCGGAAGGGGCGATCGGCCTGTTCGCCCGCCTCGTGCCGAAACGTCCGGCGACGGAAGCGACGGCGGCGCCGGCCGTCTTCGATCCCCGCCTGGCCGCCCGCAACGCCCGCGGCGGCCGGCTCGAGGTCGACGCGGTGACCAAGAGCTACGCCGGCGTGGTGGCGCTGCGCAACGTGACGCTGACGGTGGAGCCGGGCACGATCCATGCCCTCATCGGCCCCAACGGCGCCGGCAAGTCGACCTTCATCAACGTGGTGGCCGGGCTCTACGCGCCCACCGCCGGCCGGATCCGCATCGACGGCGCCGACGTCACCGGTCTCGCCGCCGACCGCCGCGCCCATCTCGGTCTGGTGCGCACCTTCCAGAACCTCCAGCTCATCCAGAGCGTGAGCGTGCTGGAGAACGTGATGCTCGGCATGCGGCGGCGGCGAAGCCTGCCGCTCGACGTGTTCGACTTCCTCACCGGCCACCGGCACGAGGCCCGGGAACGGGCGGAGGCGGGGTCGATCCTGGCCTTCCTCGGCATCGCCCATCTCGCCGACCTGATGCCGAAGAGCCTCTCCTACGGGCATCGCAAACTCGTGGAACTGGCCCGGGCGATCGCCCAGAAGCCCGCCATCCTGCTGCTCGACGAACCGGTGGCCGGGGTCAATCCGCAGGAGGCACGGGAGGTCGCCCGCATCGTCACCGTGCTGCGCGACGCCGGCATCACCGTGCTCCTGGTCGAGCACAACATGGAGTTCGTCATGGGGATCAGCGACCACGTGACGGTGCTCGACTTCGGCAGCACGATCGCGGGCGGCACACCGGCGGAGGTGCAACGCGATCCGCACGTGATCCGCGCCTATCTCGGGACCGAGGAGACCGCGGCATGATCGAGGTCGAGAACCTTCACGTCGCCATCGGCTCCGTGTCCATCCTCCACGACGTGTCGTTCCGTCTGGAACCGGGACGTCTCGTCACCGTCATCGGCGCCAACGGGGCGGGCAAGACGACGCTCCTGCGCAGCCTCTCGAACCTCGTTCGCCCGCAGCGCGGCGAAGTTCGGTTCGACGGGCGACCGGTGGCGGACCTGGCGCCGCATCTTCTGGCGCGGTCGGGCCTCGTCCACGTGCCTCAGGGCCGACAGATCGTGCCCGGTCTCACCGTACGCGACAACCTCGTCATCGGTGCGGACCGCATCGCCGGTCATTCCGCCGACACGCTGCGGGAAGGGTTGGACCGCGAGTTCGCGCGCTTCCCGGTCCTGAAGGAACGTCAGCACGTCCTCGGCGGCAATCTCTCCGGCGGCGAGCAGCAGATGTTGGCGGTGAGCCGCGCCCTGATGATGCGGCCGAAGGCCCTGTTGCTGGACGAGCCCTCGCTCGGTCTCGCCCCGCAGGTGGTGGCCGCCATCCTGAAGGCGCTGCGGCGTCTGGCGGACGACGGGCTGGCGGTCTTGCTGGTGGAGCAACTGGCGCTACTCGCACTCGACACCGCCGACGAAGCCCATGTCCTGCAACGCGGCCGCGTCATCCTGAGCGGGCCGGCACACGAGCTGCGGCGCGATCGGGCGGTGATCGAGAGTTACCTCGGATAGCTCGTGGTGTTCGACCGCCGAACGGATGGCCGCATCGGCGAGGGTCCGTGTTTGCACGACCGGCGGCCGGCCACGGTTCCGGGTCGAGGGATGCGGTTTTGATCTGCATGTCGGCTTCGGGTCGTCACGAGCCGAACAGCGGCTCGGCGAACTCCCACCCGATCCGTCTACGGCTCGCCGTGTGATCAGGCGTTCGACGCCACTTCGGGCTGGCGGCAAAGCCTCGGCCCGGACGGTCGGCGCCGCAGGTCACCGGAGATCGGCTCGGAAGACCAGGCCGCCCGCAGGCGATCGATGACGAAGACCGCGAGACCGGGATCCCGACGGAACTCGGCGCTGCGAGCACGACGTTCCTTCGCGAAGTCGTTCGCCACGACGGCGAAATGGTCGGCGACCTCCACCAGCACGACGTCGGCGATGTGATCGCGCTTCAGCTCGTGAAAGAATCGTCGTCACGTGGCGGTCGAGCCTCTCGGCGATGCGCACGACGGGAACGTCGGCGTCACGGAGGCGGGCGAGCAGATGACGTTCGTCGAGCGTGATGGGTGAAGGAGCGGGCGATGCGACGCCTTCCACGGCGTTTTCAGCCGAAAATCGGGAGCTTTCGTGTTCCCGGATGGAATCGACCCCGCCTACACGTCGTCGTCGTCGGATTCGCTTAAGAGAACTTACGGAACCTTTTTGATGAGTTCCTTCACGGCGTGCCCCACGACGCCATGTTTCGCGACAACCGATCGTGCAGATCATGAACCACAACGCTATGCGACAGGTCCCGAGCCCCGCGCCACAGGAGGAGATTGATCGTGTACGCCGTCGCTCCTGCCATTCAGAATGGAACCAGGATACCGCTCGCCAAACTCGCGACGAGATCCAAGGATGCCGACCTGCGATCGTCGGCGACATCCAAGGCCCAGGGACAGGAAAGTTCCGCGAGAGCGACACCTACCCGGCTCGATCGCCTTCGCTCCGCAGGTCGATGACATCGTCGACGTCGGCGTCGCAGGTGACCACGATCAGCGGCGCGAACCGATGCGCAGAGCGGTACGACACCTCCTGAAGCACGCCCTTGATGGTGCCGCCTGCTCGTCCTCGGCCACGAATTACCGAACGGCGGTGGCAAACGGCGGCTCGATAGCCACCCCACCACCAGGCTGGCGCCTTTCTGGATCTCGCCCGCCGCCGACGTCGAGGGCCATTCGACCGGTGGCATCAACGTCGAGAGACGCGCCAACAACTTGTGCAGCTCCCAACACTGTTGCGTCCGACGCAACTCCACGATCACTTCGCTTACCACACGTGGCGTCGCGCAGTCATGCCGATGCGGCGTCCGAGATTGGTCGACAAGATTGGCGAACCCGTCTTCTTCGAACCGCTTTGACGACTTCCAACCCGACTTGCGGCTCACGACGAATGTCACCACAGATCCGTCGTCAACTGGTCGCCGATCTAATGCTCGATCACGTGGTAGGGCGATCGCTTCCTTCAATCTCGTGAGGTAACGAAACCGCCCACCCGACTTGCGGCTGGTCTCGTCGACTGTCTGCAGTGGTCGGTCGAGATGGAGGGACCCCGTTTCACCAGCCCTCGGCGCGGGTCGCGAACATGGGCCCGCCCCGCCAGCGGGGGAAGCCGTAGCCATGGATCTCGACGAGGTCGATGTCCTGCGGTCGTTGCGCGATGCCCTCGGCGAGGATCGCCTTCCCCTCGAGCACCATCTCGCCGACGAGACGAGCGGCGATGTCCGCGCCCGTCATGGCCGGGCCAGGGGCGATGTGTTCCGCCAACAGCTCGGCGGTCGTCTCCGAGGCGATCGGCTCCCGCCCGCCCGGGACACGGTCCGACCAGCCACCGCCCGTCTTTCTGCCCTTGCGCCCGGCGCGGACGAGAATGTCGCCGAGCGTTTCCGGCACGGTCTGCCCGGCGGCGCGGGCACCCTCGCGCTGGAGGAACGCGATGTCGAGACCCGCGAGGTCCTGCGCCTCGAACGGCCCCATGGCAAAGCCGTAGGCGCGCATCGCCGCGTCGACGGCCGCGATGGCGATACCGTGATGGACGAGCGTCTCGGCGGCGGCTCGGTAGCGCTTCAGAATGCGGTTGCCGATGAAGCCCTCGCAAATGCCCGTCTGCACGGGAATCTTGCCGAGCATCCGCCCGAGTGCGAAGCCGGTCGCCAGAGTCTCGGGCGCGGTGTCCGGCGTCGGTACGATCTCGAGAAGCTTCATCACGTTGGCCGGGCTGAAGAAATGCAACCCGATGAAGCGGGCGGGGTTGGGCAGGCCTTCCGCGATGGCACGGGGGTCGAGGTAGGAGGTGTTGGTCGCCAGCACCGCGTCGGCGCGGCAATGGCGACCGAGTTGCTCGAAGACGGCACGCTTGACCGAGATCTCCTCGAACACCGCCTCGATCACCAGATCGGCATCGGCGAGCGCGGTGTAATCGCCGGTGGCGGTGACACCGACGAGGCGGTCTGCGGCCTCGGCCTCGGTCAGCTTGCCCCGCTTCGCAGCACCATCGAAGATGTCCCGGAGATTGGCGAGGCCTCGGGCGACAGCCTCCTCGTCACGCTCGATCAAGGTGACGGCGAGACCCGCGTCACGCAGAGCGGCGGTGATGCCGGCGCCCATCGTACCGCCGCCGATCACGCCGATTTTGCGCAGCGGTAGGGGCGGCACGTCATTCAGCGCGGCGGGGCGGGGGGCGGCGCGCTCCGCGAAGAAGACGGCGCGCAGGGCGGCGGCCTCTTCCGATCCTCGCAGTTCGAGGAAGGTGGCGCGTTCGAAATCCATCGCCTCGCCGAACGGGACTTCGACGGCCTTCTTCAGACAGGCGAGAGCGCGCAGCGGCGCGGTCGCGCCCTTGGATGTCTTGGCGAGGGCCATTTCCTTCTCCACCCAGAAGGCGGCGTCAGGCGTCTCCGGCGACCGCTGCGAGACCGGCGGCGGCAACGGTTTCGTCTGCGCGGCGCGCGCGAAATCCACCGCTGCGGCCAGAAGGTCACCCGAGACGACGGCATCGACCAACCCGATCGCCAATGCCCTTCTGGCCGCGACCGGGCGGCCGGACGTCACCAACTCCACTGCAGCGGCGACACCGGCGAGGCGAGGCGTGCGGACGGTGCCCGAGGCCCCCGGGACGATGCCCAGCGTCACTTCCGGCAGCCCCACGGATGCGGTGTCCTGCGCGACGCGGAAACGGCACCCCATCGCCACCTCGAACCCGCCGCCCAGGGCCGTCCCATGGATCGCCGCCACCCAGGGCTTCGCCGCCGCCTCGATCTTGGCGACCAGATCGGGCATGTGCGGCTCCATCGGCGGCCTGCCGAACTCGGTCACGTCGGCGTCGCGATCGACGTGCTCGACACGGCCCTGCTGCTCCAGTTCCTCGACCGCGTCCCAGAGGCCTTGCCGAAGGGCCGTGGAAAGTGCGTTCACCGGCGGGTTGTCGACGGTGACGACGGCGATCTCGGTCCGACGGGCGATGGTCACGATGCTCATGGCGAAGTCTCCGGCTGGGCTCTTCGGGTCGGCGGCGATTTCGTCACAGCTTTTCGGTCAGTTCCGGCACGGCCTGGAACAGATCCGCGACG
>CALMYM010000368.1 GCA_937873675.1 uncultured Alphaproteobacteria bacterium
CGCGCGGGCAGATAGCGGGGGCTTCCGCCACGCACACGCCCGGGTGGGCGGGGAGCCGCGCCAGCCCCCCCTCTCCGCCCCCCTGGCGGGCCGCCCGCCACATCCTCGATCTTCCCGAAGACCGCCGCCACGAGCGTTTCGTGCCGCGCAACCCCTTCGCCAAGCTGGTGCTGCCCGACGGCACCGAACTGCGCTGCCGCATCCTCGACGTCTCGCCCTCCGGCGCCGCCGTCCAGGTCGACCCCAAGCCCTCGGTCGGCACGCCGGTGTCGCTCGGTGTCATGCGCGGCCGCATCGTCCGCCGCTTCGACGAGGGCGTCGCCATCGAGTTCGCCATCGTCCATTCCAGCGAGACGCTGCAGTCCTATTTCTCCTGACGCACTCGCCGATGAACGCACGACGGCCGGCCCTTCGGGTCGGCCGTTCGCGTTCCCCCCGACTTTCTCGGATCACCGCAGAACTTCCCTAACCTTCTCCCCGGAACGGCGAATGGCCGCAGACGCCGAAGACCTTCGGCCGTCCGAGCCATGTGTCTGTTTCGAAAGGCTTTTTGGTGTGCGGCGAGCGATCCGTCACATTCGATGCGAATTGTCGGAAAATTCGAATCGAAGTGGAACGGCTTCCTTGACCCGGGCGAAAGCCGGCTCTGCCAGATTGGTCCCGTCGACGGCGGAAGAAAGACCCCCTGTCACCCGCCGACCGACCCGCCGGTCCCCGTACCGGCCGGACAGAACGAGGATGTCATCTCTTTCGCGGACCCGGTCGCGTCCCCACCCTCCCCGTCCCCAGTGGATCGGGTTCGCAGAACAGGCCGGCGCCCTTGGCGCCGGCCTTGTTCATTGTCGGTGCTCGCGGAGCGATCGGCTGCGGCGAAGGATGCTTCAGACCGGCTTCAGTCCCTCGGCGAAGCGTCGCGCGTTGCGGACATAGACCTCGGCCGAGCCGGCGATCCGCGCCACCGCGGTCTCGTCGAGCGTGCGGATGACCTTGGCCGGCGATCCGACGATCAGCGAGTTGTCGGGAAATTCCTTGCCCTCGGTGATCAGCGCCCCGGCCCCGACCAGCGAATTGGCGCCGATCCTGGCGCCGTTGAGGATGGTCGCGCCCATGCCGATCAGCGTGTTGGCGCCGATGGTGCAGCCGTGCAGCGTCACCTTGTGACCGATGGTGCAGCCCGGCCCGATGGTCAGCGGGAACCCCATGTCGGTGTGCAGCACCGAGAGGTCCTGGACGTTCGAGCGTTCGCCGATCTCGATCCACTCGTTGTCGCCGCGCAGCACCGCACCGAACCAGACGCTCGCGTCGCGCTTCAGTCGCACCCGGCCGACGAGATCGGCGCTCGGCGCCACCCACCACGCCCCGTCTTCGGGGAATTCGGGCCGGATCCCGTCGAGTTCGAAGATCGCCATCTTATCGCCTCCGCGCCGCGTCCGTCTCCGACGCGGCTTCGTCCCCAAGAAGACGATCTCGGTCGACCTTGGCAAGACCGACAGGAGGCGGAGAGACCGCTTCAGCGCCGACGAATGAGCTCGTCGAGGCACTCCACGACCCGGGAGGAAGCCGTTTCCATTTCGGAATAGGCGAGGGTCGCACCGACCCGGTCGCCCTTGGCGACGAGTTCGGCGACCTTGCGGCCGTTGACGTGCACCGCCTCGTGGATCGGCAGCATCCGCGTGAAGGCGGGATGGCGGCGGATCGCCTCGTCGTTGACCGAGTCGTACCACTTGCCGAGGCGGCAATGGCGGTGATCGGAGAGTTCCTCCGGCTTCAACGACTTCAGCCCGACCAACACCTCGGCGAGACGCTTCTTCCACATGAAATGATCGGACTTCGCCCGGTGCAGCACCAGATCCGGCACCTCGTGGGCTTCCGCGTCGGTGAACTGCCGCTCGATCGTCGCCTCGCACGACCCCACCGCCGCGATCACTTCGACCGCGTGTTCGGAGGCCTCGGAGGTGTGCCGCTCGATGGCGATGATGCCGGTGGAGAGTTCGCCGACCGCCGCGGTCTGCTCACCGAGCAGACCGGCGATCTCGCGCATCCTGAGCGCGCTGTCCTCGACCGCGGCACGCACCTCGTCGATGCGCCCGCGCGCCCCTTCCGAGCGCGCCGCCGACACTTCGACCAGACCGCGGACCTTGTCGATGCTGTCGGTCAGCTCCTGGACGTGCTGCTCGAGCCGTTGGATGCGGGCGCGGATGTCGTCCGTCGCCTTCTGCGTCTGCCCCGACAGCGTCTTGACCTCTTGCGCCACCACGGCGAAGCCACGCCCCGCCTCGCCGGCGCGCGCCGCTTCGATGGTGGCGTTGAGGGCGAGAAGATTGGTCTGCTGCGCCAGCCCTTCGATCGTCGCCACGAAGGTGCCGATCTGATCGGCCGCCGACTTGAGGTGTTCGGAGGCGGAGTTCATCTGCTCGAAGGAGGAGCCGATGGCGACGCTCGCGTCGGTCGCCGCCCGCGTCGCTTCCACCCCTTCCTGGGTCGATCGCGCCGCCTGATCCATCGACATCGACACCGCCTCGGCGGTCGAGGCGATCTGGCCGATCGACGCGGTGAGTTCCTCGACACCGGCCGCCATGATCTGCGCCTGCGCCGAGCTCTCGCGCACGCCGCCGGTGATGCGCGCCGTCGCCGCCATCGCCTCGCTCGCCTTCATCGACGAGGCGACCGCGCTCTCCAGCATCGACCGATCTCGGGTCGCCAGCACCGCGTCGAGGCTGCGGATCGCTTCCGTCACCATCGGCGGCAGACCGTTGGCCGTCGGCATCTCGCGACGCGCCGCCACCGCCGCCAGACTGGTCACCAGCGCCATCACCTCGAAGGCGGGCGCATCCGGCTTCTCGACGGGGGTTTCGGCCTTGACGCGGGAAGAAAAGAACATGGCGACCTCGTGCTCGCGGGGACGCCTGAAATCTCAACCGACACTCTTAAGGCTTTCTGAACGAAAACGTTTCGAATTGAAAATTTTCACGATGGGGGGTTCTTCCATGACCCAGCGTAATCAGCAACTTGTCGCGGTCTCCCGGCCATTGTTGCCGGCTTCGGAACCGACGCTGCGACCCAGCGTCGCCCCGCGCTCAGATCAGGCCGGCACGCATCGCCAGCACGAACTGCACCACCACGATGCCGGAGCACAGGCTCCATCCGGTGGCGATGGCGGTGGAGGCGACCAGCCAGCCGACCGGACGATTCTCGATCGTGCGGCCGCGGATGGCGTTGCGCATGATGATGAAGGGGCCGGCGAACGCGCACAGCAGGATGCCGGCGAGGCCCTTGCCGATGGTCTCGAGATCGATGGCGAACCGCGGCGGCTTGTCGGTCACCAACTGGTAGAGCGAGGCGAGGACTCCGGCCGCCACGAAGCCGCAGGCCGCGGCATAGGCGGCGATGGCCAACTCGAACAACATGGCGAATGCCCCGAACCCGTTTACGCTTTTTTAACGAATAGCATGTCCCTCCCGCCGTCGCAGCACCTCCGTGGCTTCCGGCTTGCCAAGTCTTCTTCGATGGTTAATTCGGGACATCGACGCCACGTTGGGGGGAATCGCATGTCGCCGCGGACCCTGGTCCTGATCGGCCTCGCCGCCGTCGCCGCCGTGATCGCGGTGGTGATGTGGCACGACGACGGCGCCGGACGGCCCGAGACCTCGACCACCCCGGTGCGCATCGAACTCGGTGGCCGGCCGCTCGCCGTTCCGGCGAACGCCATCCGCTTCGCCGACCAGCGCGTCGCCGGTCCGCAGACCCGCGTCGATCTCGCCCTCTCCTGGCCCGAACTCGAAGGCCGCAGCGAAGCGACCGCCGGCCGCTTCGACACGCCCGACTACGCCCCCGACATCGTCCACCTGACGCTCCAGCCGCGCCGCGACGCATGGGACAGCGCCACCCGCCTCGCCGCCGTCTACGCCCGCTTCTTCATCGGCGACCCGCTCGACGGTCCCGCCGGTCTCCAGGGTCGCCGTCTGTCGCCGAAATCCGGCTATGCCGACGAGATCGTCTATCTCGAGCCCGGAGCGGTGCGCCCCTTCGTCGCCCGCTGCTTCCCGCTGACGGTGGGAGAACCGCCGAAGATGTGCCTGCACGACGTCGTCCACGGCAGCCTGCTCGTCACCCTGCGTTTCCCCGTGGCGCTGCTGGGCAAATGGCGCGAGATCGACGACGCCCTCGACGGCCGCCTCGCCGGCTGGGGCGTCGAGGTCCGCTGAGCCTTGCATTCGCTAGCTGCGCGCCGAACCACCCAGGAAGGCAGAACGATAAAATATACGTTATCTATGCGATGGAGAATAGAAATGGCAATAAAAAACACCAATAACACCGATTCTGCATTAATATTCGTAAGCCACTCTTCGTTAGATAAAGGCATTTCAGAATTTTTTACGCGTTTTATATATAATTGTTTTTATGGCTTGGAAGCAAATGATGTTATTTGCACCTCTTCACACGAGCAGGGCCTCAAATTTGGTGACGGCATAAATGAAACGATAAAAAAGAATATAAACAACGCCATTGTTATATGCATAATAACAAAAAATAGTATTTCAAGCCAATGGGTTATGTATGAAGTAGGAATTTCTCACATGTCCGCAAAGAAATTCATCCCACTTCTTTGCAATTTCGATATCAAAGACCTGCCAAGCTTCATTTCGCCAACACACGCAGCTGACATCAACAGTAGGGATGACCTTAAAAAGCTAATGAGAGAAATATCGCAACTAATTTCGAAGAAAATTAAAGAATCAGTAATTGAAAGCGAAATATCAATTGTTCAAAATGCTATCCGAAATTTAACACTAGAATTTTCGGAGAAATTATTATTGCGAAAAGAAGCCATCAACGAGTTCCCCCTGAAAAAATTATCCGACATAGCAACAGAAGAATTTTACGTATGGGGACTATCTATTATAGGAGTATCGAATGAGCGAATACGAAATGCTATACTAGATATGACTAGTCGATCGGTTTGCGTGAAACTTCTAATGATCGACAGAGAAAGCGCAGAAAAGGCATCTAAATTTATTAAATTTGGACCTATTTGCTCATTTAAAGATGAAGAACTTCATATTGATATCGATACCTCACAAAAAGAACTTAGGAGAATTTATAGAAAATTAAATGACAGCCAGAGGAAATACTTTATATGCAAGACCACAAATTGGAATATAACGTGGAGTGGAATCTCAGTCGATCCCTTCAAAGCAAACGGGATAATTCAAGTGGAAAGTTACTTATACAATTATATTATTCACGAAAAATCTGATGATCCGCGAAATTATAGAATTAACTTGGTAGCATGCCGAAATTCTCGATTTTATAATCAGTTGGCATTTTCACTGAAGGAACTCTGGGAAAATGCGCAAATAGTTGACCTGGGTTAGATCTGGATATCCCCTCCCACACAACATACGAAAGTGGGAGGGAATATCAATCTTAGCGATCAGTCCTCGAGGTCCATCTCCAGGATGGCCATCTGCAGGTTCCACGAGATCTCGCCGTCTTCCTCGTCGCGATAGATCACCGCGATGAACTCGTCCTCGATGAACACCTCGGCCGAGTCCTTCTTCTTCGGGCGGGCGACGACCTTGATCGTGTCGAGGTCGAACTTGCGCCGGAGATAGGCCTGCAGCTTGGCGAGTTCGGTCTTGTCCAAGGGTGTGCTCCGGTAACGGTTGGCGATCGTAGGGCGATGCGTCCGCGGTCGGGCGCGAACGTCGGCTCGCGCCGCTTTTGACACGAAGCCGACCGCCGGTCAAAGCCGGATCGCCGCGTTTTCACCGCGACGCCGGCGGCCGGTCCGGCCCGTCCGACCCGGGCCCGGACGACCATCGCCCGAACGAGCGCGACGCCCGCGAGCCCGGCGCGAAGCCGCGCTCGCGCCGCTGCGATCACTCGTCGTCGAGCATCTGATCCATCGCCCGCGACGGCTCCGAGCAGGTCGTGACCTCGCCGACCACCTTGGCCGGCACGCCGGCGACCGTGGTGCGCGGCGCAACCGAATGCAGCACGACCGAACCGGAGGCGATACGGGCGCAGGTGCCCACCTCGATGTTGCCGAGCACCTTGGCGCCCGCGCCGATCAGCACGCCGGCGCGGATCTTCGGGTGGCGATCGCCGCATTCCTTGCCGGTGCCGCCGAGGGTGACGCCCTGCAGGATCGACACGTCGTCGTCGATCACCGCGGTGGCGCCGATGACGATGCCGGTGGCGTGGTCGAAGAACAGGCCGCGGCCGAGCGGCACCTGCGGATGGATGTCGGTCTGGAACACCTCCGACGCCCGGCTCTGCAGATAGAGCGCGAAGTCGCGCCGGCCGTGCCGCCACAGCCAGTTGGCGAGGCGATGCGTCTGGATGGCGTGGAAGCCCTTGAAGTAGAGGATCGGCTCGATCATCCGCTCGCAGGCCGGATCGCGATCGTGGACCGCCTGGAGATCGACGCGGAAGACCTCGCCGAGCTGCGGCTCGTCGGCCAGCGCTTCTTCGTAGGTCTGGCGGATCAGCGCCTCTTTGACGGTCGTGTGCCCGAGCCGCTCGGCGACGCGGTGGACGATGGCGTCCTCCAGCCGATCGTGGTTGAGCACGGTCTCCCAGATGAAGCTGGCGAGGGCCGGCTCGGCGGCGGACATCGCCGCGGCTTCGTCGCGCACCCGGCTCCAGATCGGGTCGAATTCGGTCGGCACGGCCGAAGCCGCCTGGATGGTCTTGCCCATGTCTCTCCTCCTCCTCCACGGGTTCAAGGCCCGGGACGATGGGGAAACAACATAGCGCGTTTCCGCCGCACGCCCAACGCCGCGTTCGGACGGGTTGACGAAATGGGAAACATCTCTCCCTTCTGTGACCTCTCGTGAGCCCTCCTCGCCCCGGAGCCCGACATGTCCGATACCGCGCCCGCCCTCCCCGTCACCGTCCTGCCGACCCCGGACGAGCGCATCCGCGCCGAGGTGGAAGGGCCGATCGGCCGCCTGATCGTCGCCAATCCGGCGCGCCGCAACGCCGTCTCGCTCGACATGTGGAAGGCGATTCCCCCGGCGATCGCCGCGCTCCAGGCCCACCCGGACGTCCGCGTCATCGTCGTGCGCGGCGACGGCGATCTCGCCTTCGTCTCCGGCGCCGACATCTCCGAGTTCGCCACGGTGCGCAAGGACGCGGCTTCCGCCCGCGCCTACGAGGCCTCCAACGCCGACGCCTTCTC
>CALMYM010000369.1 GCA_937873675.1 uncultured Alphaproteobacteria bacterium
CCGAGGGCGCTTCATGGTGAGGTGCCCCGCGGAGCGGGGCCTCGAACCATCGCGCGAGGCGTCGTCGTCATCGTGGCAGTCGACCGTGGGGTGCGAAGAGCGGAGCGAATTGCACCGTCCGGCGCTCGAAAACGGAACGAAGCCCCTGCCGCGCCGCGTGGTGCAATTCGCCTGCGGCTCTTTGCACCCTACGGCCGGCGGACCTACGAACCGCGCGCCTCGCGCTCTTCCGCCTCTTCCCGCGCGGCGCGGGCGAGCGCCTGCATGCGGTCGAGGGCGCCCTGCAGGATGAAGCTCGCGGCCATCTTGTCGACGACCTCGGCGCGTTTGGCGCGTGAGGTGTCGGCCTCCAGCAGGGTGCGGGTGACGGCGGTGGTCGACAGGCGCTCGTCCCACCAGGTGATCGGGATCGTCGTCAGCGGCACGAGGTTGCGGACGAAGGCGCGGGTCGCCTGGGCGCGCGGGCCTTCGGAGCCGTCCATGTTGAGCGGCAGGCCGACGACCATGCCGGCCACCTGTTGCTTGTCGCAGATCGCCAGCAGCTCGGCGACGTCGAGCGAGAATTTCTTGCGGCGGATCGTCTCCATCGGCGTGGCGATGCGCCGGCCGAGGTCGGACAGCGCCAGCCCGATGGTCTTGGTGCCGAGATCGAGGCCGATCAGCCGGGCGGAAGCCGGCAGACGGGCGGCGAGGTCGAGGAGGGGCAGGGTCGGATCGGGTGCGGCCATGGCGGAGGCGTAGCACGCCGCGCGCCGCGAGGGGAGGGTGTGGTGTGGCCGGAGGCGGGCGGGGGCGCGCCGAAGGTGCGTCAGGTCGCGAAGGTGATGGTTCCGCCGACGCCGGCGAGCGCGCCGGGGACGAGTTCGAGCATCTGGACGTACTGCGACGGGATGCCGTCGGCGTTGTCGACGCCGAAGTCGGTCGTGGGGCGGAAGCCGAAGCGGCCGTAATAGGCGGGGTCGCCGACCAGCGTGACGGCATCGAAGCCGGCGGCGCGGCCGCGCTCCAACACCTCGCGCGTCAGTCGCGCGCCGAGACCGGCCGAGCGGTGGGCGAGGTCGACGGCGAGCGGGGCGAAGAGCAGGATCTCGCGCGGGCCGGCGGCGGTCGCGATCGATGTCCGGGTCAGCATGACGTGGCCGACGATGCGATCGCCCTCGATCGCCACCAGGGCGAGGTCGGGCAGGTAGTCGGGCGAGGCGCGCAGCCGATCGACGAAGTTCTGTTCGTCGCCGTTCGAGACCTTCGCGGTCTCGAAGGCGGTCTTCACGAAGGCGTGGATCTCGGCGAATTCGGCGGGCATCTCCGGGCGGATGTCGATCCGATGGGCGCTCATGGTCCGACCTCCGATTCCCTCACCGCCGCCGTTCGGCGGTTCGACGGGCGGGGTCGTAGCACGCCGCGGTCTTCACGCGCCAGAATGGCGGGCGGTTCGGCCGCCGCGCCGGATTGCCTCGGCTTCTTGCCGGATGCTAGAACGGCGCGAGTGCGTCGTTCCCGCGGCGCAGCACGATCCGTTTGTTCCGTCCCGAGGTTTCCATGTCCGTCGATCGCTCGACCGTCGTCCGTGTCGCCCATCTCGCGCGCATCCGCGTCGCCGACGAGGAGGTGGACAAGCTCCAGGGCGAACTCAATTCGATCCTCGGTTTCGTCGAGCAACTGGCCGAACTCGACGTCTCGAACGTCGAGCCGCTGACCTCGGTCGTTCCCATCGCCATGAAGAAGCGGGCCGACGTCGTCACCGACGGCGGCATCCCGAACAAGGTGACGCGGAACGCGCCGCAGTCCGAAGACGACTTCTTCGTGGTTCCCAAGGTGGTCGAGTGAGCCTGCGCCTCCTGCCGCGCCCGTTCCTCCCCCGTTTCTCGATGGATTGCCGCCCGTGACCGATCTGACCGCACTCTCCCTCGCCGAAGCCCGCGACGCGCTGAAGGCCAAGACCTTCACCGCCACCGAGCTGACCGACGCCTATCTCGCCGCCATGGAGAAGGCGCGGGTGCTCAACGCCTATGTGCTGGAGACGCCGGAGAAGGCGCGCGAGATGGCGAAGGCCTCCGACGCGCGGATCGCGGCCGGCACCGCCGGAGCGCTCGAGGGCCTGCCGCTCGGCATCAAGGACCTCTACTGCACCGAAGGCGTGCGCACGACCGCCTGCTCGAAGATCCTCGACGGCTTCGTCCCGCCCTACGAATCGACGGTGACGGCGAACCTGTGGGCCGACGGCGCGGTGCTGCTCGGCAAGCTCAACAACGACGAGTTCGCCATGGGCTCGTCGAACGAGACCTCGTGCTTCGGCGACGTGGTCAACCCGTGGCGGCGGAAGAGCGCCGACGGCTCGGTCGATCCGACGCCGCTCGTCCCGGGCGGTTCGTCCGGCGGTTCGTCGGCGGCGGTCGCCGCAAGGCTGTGCGTCGGCGCCACCGGCACCGACACCGGCGGTTCGATCCGCCAGCCGGCGGCCTTCACCGGCACCGTCGGCATCAAGCCGACCTACGGCCGCTGCTCGCGCTGGGGCATCGTCGCCTTCGCCTCGTCGCTCGATCAGGCCGGTCCCTTCGCCCGCACGGTGCGCGACACGGCGATCCTGTTGAAGTCGATGGCCTCGGTCGACCCGAAGGACACGACCTCGGTCGATCTGCCGGTGCCGGACTACGAGGCGGCGATCGGCCGCTCGATCAAGGGCAAGGTCATCGGCATCCCCAAGGAATACCGGGTCGACGGCATGCCGGCCGAGATCGAGGCGCTGTGGGCCCAGGGCATCGACTGGCTCCGCGAAGCCGGCGCCGAGATCCGCGAGATCTCGCTGCCGCACACCAAGTACGCTCTGCCGGCCTATTACATCGTCGCGCCGGCGGAAGCCTCGTCGAACCTCGCGCGTTACGACGGCATCCGCTACGGGTTGCGCGTGCCGGGCGACGACATCACCGACACCTACGAGCTGACCCGCGCCGCCGGCTTCGGTTCGGAAGTGCGCCGGCGCATCATGATCGGCACCTACGTGCTCTCCGCCGGCTACTACGACGCCTATTACGTCCGCGCCCAGAAGGTGCGCACGCTGATCAAGCGCGACTTCGATCTCGCCTTCCAGGCGGGTGTCGATGCGGTGCTGACGCCGGCGACGCCGTCGTCGGCCTTCGGCATCGGCGAGAAGTCGGGCGGCGATCCGGTCGAGATGTACCTCAACGACATCTTCACCGTGACGGTGAACATGGCCGGCCTGCCGGGCATGGTCGTGCCGGGCGGGCTCGACGCCAAGGGCCTGCCGCTCGGGCTGCAGCTGATCGGCCGTCCCTTCGAGGAGGAGACGCTGTTCCAGGTCGGCGAAGTGATCGAACGGGCGGCCGGCCGCTTCACCCCCGAGGCGTGGTGGTGAGGCGCGCGCCGGCAGCCGTCGCGGCGCTCCTCGGCGGGCTCGTCACGGGTCCCGGCGGAGCACTCGCGCAAGGTCTGCCGCCGGGCGTAAAGACGTTTTCCGCCAAGGACGTGATCGAAGGAACGAAAGTTTCGCGTGAACAGTGCGCGAAGCTGCCGAAGGCCGTCTTCGTCGAAGCTTTCGGCGACGGGATCTGTGTCCGCTACTATCTCCACGGCTCGGCCAAGGGCAAAATGGCGGTGGTGTTCTTCACCGGCGACGTGCTCGGTCTGTCGAAGACCGGCCAGCGCGAGGTCGAGCCCGGTTATCTCACCCAGGCGCCGGAGTTCATCGACATCGCCTCGCGGGTGTGGGGCGAGCGGCTCGGCGTGCCGGTGATCTATTTCGGCCGGATGGGCATGACCGGCTCGTCGGGCTGGCACGGCGACCGGCGCACTGCGCTGGAAGCGGAGGTGACCAGGAAGGCCCTCGACGCGATCAAGGCGCGGGAAGGGGCGGCGGGGTTCCACCTCGCGGGACAATCGGGCGGGGCGATGCTGGTGCCGGCCTTGGTGGCGGCGCGCGACGACATCGGCTGCGCGGTGATCGCCTCCGGTCCGCTCGATTTCCGCCGCTTCACCGCGGCCTACGGCATTTCGTTCCGCACGGCGGGCAAGCGCGCCCATCTCGACCCGATGGCCCAGGCGCCACAGGTGGCGGCGCGCACCACCGGCGCCGATCCGACGCGGCTCTTCCTCCTCACCGATCCGGCCGACACGGCGGTGCCGGCGAAGTTCCAGACGCCTTATGTGGGGGCGATCGAGGCGGCGGGCGGCAAGGTCCTCCAGATCACCACCGGGGGGCGGGGGGCGGAGCATCACGCGCTGATCGAGAAGTCGCTGTTCGTCACCCGCGACTGCATCGCCGGCAAGAGCGACGACGCGATCGAGAAGGCCTGGAAGGGCCGGGGCGGGGACGACCTGCCGCGGTGAGAGGGCGTGACGATCGGTAGGGTGAGCCGCAGGCGAATTGCACCGGCCGAAGCGGCTATCGGGCACCCTCGCGGGAAATCCGATGGTGGGGATCCGCTCGCTGGCCTCGACGCAGGTCTTACCGCCGCCGGTGCAATTCGCTTCGCTCTTTGCACCTACGGGTCGCCCTCCCGCGTTTTCCGCCGATCTCCCCTGCGCGCCACGTAGCTTTACGTAGACGCCGTCCGACATCACAGTGTGCGGCCCGCTTCCCCCCGGAAACTGCGGGATTCGACCGCCGTTCGGCCCCTCCGGGCCGGCCAGGAGCGCCCGCATGACCGCCGCCGCCGATGTTTCGCCGATGACCCGGGCCTCGCAAGAGGGGACCACCTGGTCGATCCTGGTCATGCTGTCGGTGGCGCACATGCTCAACGACACCATGCAGTCGGTGATCGCAGCGTCCTACCCGATCCTCAAGGACGCCTTCGCCCTCGACTACGGCCAGATCGGCCTCGTCACCTTGTGCTTCCAGGTGACGGCCTCGGTGTTGCAGCCGCTCGTCGGCATCTTCACAGATCGCCATCCGATGCCGTTCAGCCTCGCCTTCGGCATGGGCTCGACGCTGATCGGGCTGCTGCTCCTGTCGGTGGCGCCGAGCTTCGCGGTGCTGCTCGTCGCGGTCGGGCTGATCGGCACGGGATCGGCGGTGTTCCCCCCGGGATCCTCCCGCCTGGCGCGGCGCCCCCCGGGGGGGGGGGGCGGGGGCGCCCCGGCCCCGTTTCCGGTCGGTGGCAATTCCGGGTCGGCGATGGGGCCGCTGCTCGCCACTTTCGTGGTGCTGCCCTTCGGGCGGTCGTCGGTGGCGTGGTTCGCCGGGCTGGCGCTGATCGGCATCACGCTCCTGACCCGCGTCGGCGTGTGGGGGCGGGAGAAGCGCAAGGCGCGGCCGGTCGGCACGGCGCGGCCGACGAGCGGGTTGCCGCGGGCCGTGGTGGTGCGCTCGATCATGGTGCTGATGGCTCTGGTGTTCTCGAAGAACGTCTATCTCGCCTCGATCTCCAGCTTCTACACCTTCTATCTGATCGACACGTTCCACGTCAGCGTGCGCGAGGCGCAGCTCTATCTCTTCCTGTTCCTGTTCGCCGCGGCGCTCGGCACGCTGGTCGGCGGGCCGGTCGGCGACCGCATCGGCCGCAAGGCGGTGATCTGGGTGTCGATCCTCGGCGTGCTGCCGTTCTCGCTCATGCTGCCGCACGTCGGGCTCTTCATGACGGCGGTGCTGTCGGTGGCGATCGGGCTGATCATGTCGTCGGCCTTCTCGGCCATCCTGGTCTTCGCCCAGGAACTGGTGCCGGGTCGCGTCGGCATGATCGCCGGCCTGTTCTTCGGCATGGCCTTCGGCTTCGGCGGCCTCGGCGCGGCGGTGCTCGGCGAGATCGGCGATCGCACCTCGATCACCACCGTCTACCAGATCGCCGCCTGGCTCCCCGCCATCGGCATCCTGACGGTGTTCCTGCCGAACCTGAGGAAGGCGGGGTGAAGCGTCAGGCGGCTTCGATTTCCTCGTTCGCTTCGACGGCGGTCACCGAAAGCGTCAGCCTTTCGGCCTTCTGAAGCGCCTCGAACACCGAGAAGAGGTTTCGCGCATTCGGGTTGCCGTCCGGCCCGAGCATGCGCATCAGGCTCTTCGCCGAGATCCCGGTCTCGTCGGCCAGGCGCTGGAAACCGATGGTGGCGTTGACGAAGTCCCGCAGGACGGCTCTGCCGGTCTCGACGTCTCCGGACAAGAACAGGTCGGCGGCTTCCGTCAACAGCGCGATGCGGAATTCGGGATCGCGTGCGGCGCGATCGGCGACGGCTTCCTTGAAGGCGCGGGTCAGGGCCATGGTCTCGTCCGTCGGCTCGCTCCGTATCACCTGTGCGCCAGATAGGATCGCCAGCGGATCTTGGCCGCGTCGATGTCCTTCTGTTGTCTCTTCTTCGTGCCTCCGGCGAGCAGGATGACGAGCCGTTGTCCATCCCTGCCGAAATACACGCGATAGCCGGGGCCGAAGTCGATCTTCAACTCCGACACACCTCCACCGATGGTCTCGACGTTCGAGGTGTTGCCGTTTTCGAGCCTCTTCAGCGCCACGGTGACCCGCGCCGCCGCTCGAGAATCGAGATCGTCGAACCACTCTTCGAAGGGACTCGTCCCTCCGTCGTCGAACCAATAGCGGATCTCGAGTTCGAATGGTAGCATCTAAGTTACCAATAGGGCGTAAACGTGCGCGATCATCAACGAGTGTTCAAATGCCGCGGTACAATCGAGGATCGCATCCGCTTCACCGCAGCGCAACGAGGTTCTTGAACGGGCCGGCGATCCGCTCTACCCAAGGAGCAGCGTTCCGTTCGTCCGTTCGAGGAAAGTCATGACCATCGCAGCTCGCACCGCCAAGCCGTCGCAGTTCGTCAAGGGCGCGACCGGCGACTGGGAAGTCGTCATCGGCATGGAGGTTCACGCCCAGGTCGCCTCGAATTCCAAGCTGTTCTCCGGCGCCTCGACCGCCTTCGGCGGCGCGCCCAACGATCACGTCAGCCTCGTCGACGCCGCCATGCCGGGCATGCTGCCGGTGATCAACGAGGAATGCGTGAAACAGGCGATCCGCACCGGTCTCGGCCTCGAGGCGGCGATCAACCTGAAGTCCGTGTTCGATCGGAAGAACTATTTCTATCCCGATCTGCCGCAGGGCTATCAGATCTCGCAGTTCAAGAGCCCGATCGTCGGCGAGGGCACCGTGCACCTCGACATGGAGGGCGGCGAGACCGTCGAGGTCGGCGTCGAGCGCCTGCACCTCGAGCAGGACGCCGGCAAGTCGATCCACGACCTCAGCCCCACCTCCACCTTCGTCGACCTCAACCGCTCCGGCGTGGCGCTGATGGAGATCGTGTCGAAGCCCGACATGCGCTCGGCCGACGAGGCCAAGGCCTATCTCGGCAAGCTTCGCACCATCCTGCGCTATCTCGGCACCTGCGACGGCGACATGGACAAGGGCAACATGCGCGCCGACGTCAACGTCTCGGTGCGCAAGCCCGGCGGCGAACTCGGCACCCGCTGCGAGATCAAGAACGTCAACTCGATCCGCTTCGTCGGTCAGGCGATCGACTACGAGGCGCGCCGCCAGATCGGCATAATCGAGGACGGCGGTTCGATCCGTCAGGAGACCCGGCTGTTCGACCCCGGCAAGGGCGAGACCCGCTCGATGCGGTCGAAGGAAGAGGCGCACGACTATCGCTACTTCCCCGATCCGGACCTGCTGCCGCTCGAGTTCACGCAGGACTACGTCGACGCGCTGAAGTCGGGTCTGCCGGAGCTGCCGGACGCCAAGAAGGCGCGCTTCGTCGCCGACTACGGTGTCACACCCTACGACGCCATGGTGTTGACGCTGGAGCGCGCCTCGGCCGACTTCTTCGAAGAGGTCGCCAAGGGCCGCAACGCCAAGACGGCGGCGAACTGGGTGATCAACGAACTCTTCGGCCGCCTGAACAAGGAAGGCTTGGGGGTGGAGGCGAGCCCGGTCTCGGCGGCGCAGCTGGGTGCGATCATCGACCTGATCGAGGACGGCACCATCTCCGGCAAGATCGCCAAGGATCTGTTCGAGATCGTCTGGACCGAGGGCGGCGACCCGAAGCAGTTGGTCGAGAGCCGCGGCCTCCGCCAAGTCACCGACACCGGCGCGATCGAGGCGGCGATCGACGCGGTGATCGCGGCGAACCCCGACAAGGTCGAGCAGGCCAAGGCCAAGCCGACGCTCGCCGGCTGGTTCGTCGGTCAGGTGATGAAGCAGACCGGCGGCAAGGCCAACCCGCAGGCGGTCAACGAGATCCTCAAGGCGAAGCTCGGGCTGGAGTGAGGGCGCGTTTCCACTACTTGACGTAGTGGATGGCGAGGCACCATCTTGTCGGTGTGGACGACGCGGCAGGCGCCGTGGACAGTCGTGGGAAAAAGTGGGACGCTGACCATCGAAGCGCCGATATGGCGTGTGAGTGTTCGTCGTCACCATGGGAGTAGACGATGCTCGTCAAACTGATCCGGTCGACCGAGTTCTCCGGTGGGTACTGGGTGACGTTCTGGGACGAGGCGAGGGGTCGGAAGATCTCTTGTGAGGTGGGGCCGGAATTCGGCCAGCGGCGGGAAGGTGGCTTGTTCGATCTCACGGAGGTCGAGGGAGCTTGGCGAATCTCTCCTCATCGTCGGCGTTCGTCACTCGCGGGCGCTGCAGAGGAGACGAACACCGCTCCGCGGCGGACCTCCGCTCGTGGCGGTCGCGAGCCGACCGTCGTGGCCTGCGACTTCACCGACGCCGGTTGGTGAAGTCGGGGCGGTCTCGATTCCATTCCACCACTGTCGACATCGATCGAACGGCCGTTTCGTCGAACGGGGGAGAGCGTCCGGCGCGGGCGGGCGAGAGGTGACATGGACGATTGCGTCTCGAGGACATCCTTCGAGGCCGCCTCGGCCCTCGGGCTGAGGTCGCGCGACCTCGAGGCGAAGACATTGCAGGTTTCTTTGCCGAGTGCCGGCTCGCACGTCGCGTTGGATGCAGAGGCCTTGGCTGCCGGCGACGTGGGGTTGTTTCGAAAACGCAGCAATATCAAACATGCCTTCATCGCGGAGTTCCAGAACCGGGTAGCGGGACGGAGCACCGTGATGCGAACGGCGTCGAATGATGCGTGGGCTTGGACACACGTAGGAATTCTCGACGAGAACCTCAACGTATGGGATGCGACGGCTGCGGCGAACGTCGTACAGACGCCACTCCGGCAAGTGATCGAGATCGGTGATTGCCTGGCTTTTCGCCGGTTCTCTCACGGGATCGACGACGGCGAATTCGCCGGTCGGCTGCGGACAGCGCTGTTGCGCTTCTCGCGCGCCCGCTATCGGCTCCGTCATTTCGCGGGAGCGCTGGTCGAGTCGGCATTTCCGCACATCGGGGCGATCGGCAAGACCCTGGAAACAGCCCGCCGTCTCGTCGACCGACGCGACCGTCGTGTCATCGACGGGATCGAAGCGAACTGGGCTCAGGTGATCTGTTCAGTTTTCGTGGAAGACGTTCTCACCGCGGCTCTCGGCGAACCGACGCTGCCGCAGGTGCACACGCCGCTGCCGATGCACTTCGCCGGCTCGCCCTATCGAGCTGTTGTTCCGGCGACGTGCCTTCCGGTCCTTTCGGACCTGCCCGCGAGGTGTCGGGCGACGATGGCGTGACCGCCTTCTCCCCGGCTTCAACCGTCGACCGCACCGCCGCCTCACCGAACATGGTTGACGTCGATCGTGTCGCGGTAACCCTTCCTTACCTTTGTTCGTCGACACTTCGCTGCGAGGTAGGCCCCGGTCCGTGGGGACCCGCCCCCTGTTCAGCGAGTGACTCATGGACATCGCGACGTTCCTCGGTATCGGTGGCGGCTTCGGCGTTCTGGTGCTGGCAATCTTCATGGAAGGTTCCAGCCTCGGAATGTTCATGAACCTGTTGGCCACCAACGTCGTCATCATCGGCGCGCTGGTCACCACCATGGCGCGCTTCACCATGGGCGGCTTCCTCGCCGCCATGGGCACCGGCCTCAAGGCCGTGACCTTCAATCATCACGTTTCGGCGCGCGACATGATCGAGAAGATCGCCGAGCTCGCCGACATCGTCCGCAAGCAGGGCCCGCTCGGCCTCGAAGCGGTGGAGATCGAAGACGAGTTCCTCGCCAAGGGGATGCGGATGATCGCCGACGGTTTCGATCTGCACATCATCCGCGAGACGCTGGAGCGCGAGCGCGATCTGCACATCGAGCGCCTGGAAGACGCCAACAAGCTCTTCAACTTCATGGGCAACGCGGCGCCGGGCATGGGCATGGTCGGCACCATCATCGGTCTGGTGTCGATGTTCGCCCACATGGACGACCCCAAGAAGATCGGCCCCGGCATGGCCATCGCGCTGCTCACCACGCTCTACGGCGCGGTCGTCGCCAACGTCGTGGCGCTGCCGATCGCCGACAAGCTGCAGATGAAGGCGCTCGAGGAGAACGTCAACTTCACCCTCGTCATCGACGGTGTGTTGATGATCCGCGAGAACAAGAGCCCGGCGGTGATCCGCGACATGCTGATCTCCTACCTGCCCAACAAGCATCGCGCCGCGATGGAAGAGGCCGCCTGAGGCGGGAGGCCCTGAGCGATGGCGAAGAAGAAGGGACACGGCGGCGGCGGCGGGCACGGTGGTGCCTGGGTCATCACCTTCGCCGACCTGATGGCGCTGCTCATGGCCTTCTTCGTCATGCTGCTCGCCTCGGCCAGCCAGGACAAGCAGAAGCTCGCCGACGCCTCCGGTTCGCTCAAGGATGCTTTGGGTGCCTAGCCGATCCCGCGCACCGCCGGCATGATCGAGCGTGACGGCCTGCCGGTGCGCCGGTTCATCAAGGCCTCCGGTCCGGTCGACAAGAAGCTCGACGCCGAGACCTCGGCGACCCGGAACGACAGCCATTCCAAGCAGGGCCCCGAGGCCAACACCCACGATTTCGAGGCGGCCCATCAGGAGAAGCCGAGGCAGTTCCTCACCGCCGCCGCTTCGCTCCGGCAGGCGCTGCAGGACATGCCGGAGATCACCGAAGTCTCCAAGCACGTGATGTTCGAGGAGACCGAGGAGGGGCTCAACGTCCGCATCGTCGATCAGGACGGTCGCTCGATGTTCCCGGAGAGCTCCAAGCAGCCCTACGAATTCACCCGCGCCATCCTGGCCAAGCTCGCGCCGGCCCTGGCGCGACTGCCGCATCGGCTGCGGATCACCGGTCACACCGCCGGCGGCACGCGCTGGTCGGGCCGCGGGCCGTCGCCGTGGGACCTGTCGTCGGGTCGCGCCGTGGCGGTCGAGGAGATCCTGGCGGGCTACGGCGTGACGTCGGACCGGTTCGACGGGGTGGTCGGCAAGGCCGATACCGATCCGCTCTTCCCGAACGAGCCGATGCTCGCCGCCAACCGGCGGGTCGACATCCTGCTCGTCCACGAAGCTCCGCCGATGCCGCCGGGCGGCATCGAGTGAGAGCGATCCCACAGCGCGGATGGGCGTGATGGCCGAAAGCGATCCGATCTTTCGCCGCGCCCGCCCCGATGATCTCGACGCGCTGATCGCGATCTTCGCCGCCGATGCGCTCGGCGGTCACGGCGACACCACCGATCCCGACGCGCGACCGGCCTATGCGGCGGCGATGCAGACGATCCTCGCCTCGCCGTCGGATCGGCTCTTCGTCGGCGAGATCGACGGACGGGTGGTGGCGACGGCGCAGCTCAGTTTCGTCACCGCCCTGCCGCATCGCGGGCGACGGCGGGCGATCGTCGAGGCGGTGGTGGGCGCCCCCCATCGGCGCGGGCGCCGCCTCGGGGGGGAAGTCCGCGGCCTCCTCCTCGGGGAGGCCCGCACCGCCGGCGCCGGGGTCGTCGAACTCACCTCGAACGCGGCGCGGCTCGATGCGCACCGCTTCTACGAACGCCTCGGCTTCACGAAAAGTCACGTCGGCTTCAAACTGCCGCTCGACCGCGTCCGACGGTGAGGCCGCCCCTGGACCGGCGCGTTGTTCGGTTCCATCTTCGTCGAACGCTCGATGCCGTCCGCGACGGACGGCGTGGTTCCCGGCTTCGTCGGGAGACCGAGCGATCGCCCAGACGCCCGCGGAGACCCGCCCATGCCCGCTCCCATCCGCCTCTACTACTGGCCGACCCCCAACGGCTGGAAGATCTCGATCATGCTCGAGGAACTGGGGGTGCCCTACGAGGTGATCCCGATCGACATCCGCAAGGGTGACCAGTTCGATCCGGCCTTCCTCGAGATCTCGCCCAACAACAAGATGCCGGCGATCGTCGATCCGGACGGACCGGGCGGCGAGCCGATCTCGGTGTTCGAATCCGGCGCCATCCTGCTCTATCTCGGCCGCAAGTGCGGTCGGTTCTATCCGCAGGAGGAGCGCGCCCGCGTCCAGGTCGAGGAGTGGCTGATGTGGCAGATGGGCGGGTTCGGACCGATGCTCGGCCAGAACCACCATTTCGCCCTCTACGCGCCGGAGAAGATTCCTTACGCCATCCAGCGCTACCGCAACGAGACGCACCGTCTCTACGGGGTGTTGAACAAGCGCCTCGAAGGCCGCGACTTCATCGCCGGCGACTATTCGATCGCCGACATCGCCACCATCGGCTGGTCGACCGGCTGGGAGAAGCAGGGCATCGATCGCGCCGAGTTCCCGAATTTCGGCGCCTGGTTCGATCGCATGCTCGCTCGACCGGCGGTGGCGCGGGGGCTCGCGCTGGCGGCGGAGATGCGCACCGATCTCTCCAACGACGAGGCGGCGAAGAAGGTGCTGTTCGGCCAACGGGCGCGCTGAGGTCTCGTCGAGAGAAAACTGCGTTTCGAATGAGAGCCTCGGGATTCGCGGTGAATCGTTTCTTGCCGCGCATTCCGGGGCTCCCTTGCGTCATCGTTGATTCCATTGTCGGAATCGGACCGGAAAGGTGAATCGAAGATTGAGTACACCATTCGTTTTCGATTCGTAGACCGGCGGTTAAGCATCAAATTTTACTCGAGTTTTAATGATCGACGGCAGTATTTCCCACATGGATGCCGGATGAATACGCTGATCCGGCGGGGCGAAAAGTCTACAGGATGTGGGAGGGTTCGATGGCCCGTTTCGAGATCAACAGCGCCGAAGTCGCCGCGATGGGCCATCAGGCCATCACCGCCGATGTGTTCTTCCGCATGGGCATCGATCATTCGATCGGCCGCGGCGTCGCCGCCGACATGATCGCCGCGCACAAGTGGTTCAATCTCGCCGCCGCTCAGGGCAACGCCGAGGCGGCGCGCTGGCGCCAGGAGATCTCGCAGGAGATGTCCGCCGCCGAGATCGCCGAGGCCCAGCGCCAGGCGCGCGAATGGATGACCCGCCACTGAGCCGATCCGCACCGGAGCCGCGCCGCGCACCGTCGCGCCGCCGATCCGAGCGCCCGGCTCCCGTCCGGGAGGAGCGCATCATGGGATCATCTTCCGAACGAGCTGCCGCGACGTTGACGTTGATCGTGTCCGGCCTCCTCGCCGTCGCCGCCACCGGTGGCCTCGTCGCCGACGCCTGGCGTGCGGTCGCCGCCGAGTTGGGCGGATCGGAGAGCCGGGGCGGCTTCTCCACCTGGTTCTGGCTGGTCCTGGCGGTGAGCGCGGCCGCTGCGGCGCTCGGCGCCGCCCGCCGACTGCGCGACCTTCGCAACGGTGTCGGCGAAGACGAACCGATCCTGTGGATCTGATGCCGAACTCACGCGGTTTCGACCGGTTCGGAACGCCGTGAGCGCAAGTCTCCGCGTCGGGGCGTCGGCCGATCGGGCCATGACGCTCACGAAGACCGGGGCCGGCTAATTCCGCGAGCCCGGTATGCGGGCGCGCGACGCCCGGTCCGCTTGCCCCGCTTTCCGCCGCCTGCTACCCCGGACGCATTCCCCGGGAGGCGGCGATGCGGATTCTCATCACCAACGACGACGGTATCCACGCCCACGGTCTGCGCGTGCTCGAACGCATCGCCCGTGAACTCACCGACGACGTCTGGGTGGTGGCGCCGGAGACCGACCAGTCGGGCAAGGCGCATTCCCTGTCGCTCTCCGACCCGCTGCGCCTGCGCGAGATCGACGGGCGCCGCTTCGCGCTGCGAGGCACGCCGACCGACTGCGTCATCATGGGCATCCGTCACATCCTGCCTGGCAAGCCCGATCTCGTGCTCTCCGGCGTTAACCGCGGCGCCAACATCGCCGACGACGTGACCTATTCGGGCACGGTGGCCGGCGCGATGGAGGGCACCATCCTGGGCGGGCCGTCGATCGCCATGAGCCAGTCCTTCGGCTGGGCCGAGCGGGCCGAGGTGCCGTGGGAGACCGCGCGCCACCACGGGCCGGACGTGGTGCGCCGCCTCGTGGCGGCGGGGAT
>CALMYM010000370.1 GCA_937873675.1 uncultured Alphaproteobacteria bacterium
GCTCGAAATCGTCGTAGCAGCCCATCGGCTCGTCGGACCCAAAAGCCCGGATGAATGTGACGGCGGCCGAAGCCACGCAGTGGCGAGCATTGGGGTCAAGGTGGTTCGACCGGAAGCCGGCCCTCATCAACTTGGAGGCGGCATAGCCCTCCCAGATGGTCCACTGACCGGAGCCGAACATGCCGACGGCGGTCGGGCCCTTGGCCTTCAGCGCTTCCTTCCACTTCTGCGCCATGACGTCGAAGGCTTCGTCCCACGAGACCGGCGTGAAGTCGCCGTTCTTGTCGTACTTGCCGTTCTTCTTGCGCAGCAGCGGCGTCGTCAGGCGGTCCTGGCCGTACATGATCTTGGACAGGAAGTAGCCCTTGATGCAGTTGAGGCCGCGGTTGACCGGGGCTTCCGGGTCGCCCTGGGTGGCGACGACGCGGCCGCCCTTGGTGCCGACCAGCACCGAACAACCGGTGCCGCAGAAGCGGCAGACCGCTTTGTCCCAACGAATGCCGGCGTCGCCGACGGGGGCAGCGGAGGCGGGCAGCGAGATACCGGCCACCGCAGCGGTGGCGGCGGCGGCGGAGGCCTTCAGCACGTCGCGGCGGGAAGTGTCGATCGTCATCGGTCGCGACCCTCCAGAGGTCGGTTGGGGTTGGATCAGGCGGCAGGCTTGCGGAGTTCGCGGGCGCCGGCCTCGGGTTCGTCGTTTTCGGGTTCGTAGGCGTGATAGACGAGCGAGGCGTCGATCACGTGCGGCATGAGCTGCATCGCCATCAGGTTGTCGGAGGCGAGGGCGGTGTCCTCGTCGGTGGCGGTGACGACCAGACGGCCGTCGCCGGTGGAGGCGTGGATCTCCACACCGGGCATTTCGGCGAGGCGGGCGACGACCTCGTCCTCGTGTTCGGGCACTGTCATGACCAGGACACCGATGACGTTCATGCCGTCGCTCCCTCGTGTGGTTGCCGTTCGTGAATCTCGATGGCGTCGCTCGGGCAGACCGAGAAACAGGCGCCGCAGCCGGAGCAGGTGCCCTGCGCGAGGATCGGCAGGAAGCGGCCGTCGGGGCGCGGCGCGAAGCGGATCGCCGAGGTCGGGCAGGCGTCGCCACAGGAGCGGCAGTGGACACCGCCGAGTGCCAGGCACTTGCCGCCGATCTCGGCCTTCACCGTCCAAGGCCGCGCGCCTTCGCGGGTGAGCGCACCGGTCGGACAGGCATCGGCGCAGTCGCCGCAGAATTCGCATTCGCCGTGGGTGAACTGGAGGATCGGCCGACGCTCGGCGTCGAGGCGGATGATCTTCGTCGGGCAGGCGGTGACACAGGCCAGACACCCGTCGCAGGCGGCGCGGAAAGCGGCCTCGACGAGCGCCGTCGGCGGGCGCAGGACGCGCTTCTCCGCCGGGCGGACGAACCGTCCACGGAACAGGTCGCGGCGTGCCAGGTCGAGCGACATCTCTTCGGTCTCTTTCCGATCGCCCGGAACATGCCGGGGTCGCGTTCACGAGAACTTGACAATTGGTAAGCTCGCGCGAGCTGCGGCTTCCGGTCGACTACGGACAGCGTCGAAACCTATGCGTAAGTCTACGAATGCAACGACATCCTTCCGGCTGTTCCCGGAAGGATGTGTGCCACGAAATCTAGAATAACATGAAAGTATTCGGCGGCAACTCGATAGAATATTTGTATATTCTAATGTGATGACGAATTTCGCATGCTCTGTTTCAGGGCATATTGCGAGTGGCGATCATCCTCAGCCAGTTGCGTGCCGCCGGTTCGTCATCCAGGACGCGACCGTAGTCTCCGGCGAATTCGTTGAAGCCGGTCACATGTTCGGCACCGACGCCGACCAGCACGGGCACGCCGAGTTCCACGGCCCGTTCGACTATTTGACGAAAGCCGTGGCCTTCGATTTCGCGCTTGCCGAATTTCGACAGGACCAGGAGGTCGGGGAGCGGGTCCGAATCGAGACCGCGCATCGCCAGCGCCGCCGCTTCCTCGAGGGCGCCGTGATCCAATCGGCAGCCGCGAGCCTCGCGTCCACGGTCCTGGGATATCGGGATCTCGGTTCCGGTCGGCAGGTCGACGAGACTCATGTCGCAGCGCCGCCGATCGGGGCGGCGTTCGTCCTTCTGGATCATGCCGGCGAGACCGAGGCCGAGGGCGCGGGCGTCCTCGGCGAGGCGGCCGATCACCGGGCCTTCGCCTTGTGCATAGAGCAGGGCGACCAACATCAGCGGTTCGTCGGCCATCGCCTCACGCTCCCTTGGGCCGGAACGCCACCATGCGCTCGGGGCGGGTGTCGGGGCGGTAGCCGCCGGCGAGGTCGATGCAGTAGGGCACCGCCGGCATCACCGCGTCGAGGCAGTCGCGAATCGACGCCGGCTTGCCCGGCAGGTTGATGATCAGCGAACAGCCGCGCAGGCCCGCTTCCTGGCGGGAGAGGATGGCGGTCGGCACGATGGTCAGGCTCTTGGCGCGCATCGCCTCGCCGAAGCCGGGCATCATGCGGTCGCAGACGGCGAAGAGGGCCTCCGGCGTGACGTCGCGCGGCGCCGGGCCGGTGCCGCCGGTGGTCACCACCAGATGGCAGCCTTCGACGTCGCAGAGCTCCTTCAGCGCCGCCTCGATCGCCGGCTGTTCGTCCTCGACGATGCGACGGACGATGCGGAAGGGGGTGGCGAGCACCTCGGTGAGATAGGTTTCGATCGCCGGGCCGGAGAGATCCTGATAGATGCCGCGCGAGGCGCGATCGGAGACGGTGACGACGCCGATCGGCACCGCGGTCGCATCGGAAGCTTCTGACGTCATTCGCTGTTTCGTGCTCCTCGGAGGCTCGGCGGACCCTGCGCGGGTCTCGGAGGCCGCGATGATGCCCGGAATTCGATCGGATCGGAACCACCTTCGTCTTGTCGTTCGTCAAAGGACGAGGGACGCTCCTGCGCGAAAAGAAGAGCTCGCCGCTTCGGAGGCGGACGGAGCGGACGGTTGGCCGCGAGAGCGCGGCGCATGAGGGAACGAGCATGGCGACCACGGCCGAACAGATGCGCGCCCATCGCGGGCCGGCGATCCTCACCGGCGGGTTCCGTCCGTTCTTCCTTCTCGGCGCGATCTGGGCGGCGATCGCGATCATCCTGTGGATCCCGATGTTCGAGGGGCACTTCGAGCTGCCGAGCGCCTTCTCGGGCCTCGACTGGCACGTCCACGAACTGCTCTACGGCTATCTGCCGGCGGCGGACGCCGGCTTCCTCCTGACCGCCATCCCCAACTGGACCGGGCGGCTGCCGGTGGTCGGCCGACCGCTCGGCGGGCTCGTCCCGCCGTGGGCGGCCGGGCGAATCGCGGTCATGGTCTCCGGGGCGATCGGTGCCTGGCCGGCGGCGGCGATCGACGCGGCGTTCCTTGTGGCGCTCACCGGGCTAACGGCGCGCGAGGTGTGGACGGGGAAGAACTGGCGCAACCTCCGAATCGTCGGCCTCGTCGCCCTCCTGGCGCTCGGCAATATCGTCTTCCACGGCGAGGCGATCCTCTTCGGTACCGCGTCCCACGGCACCCGCATCGGCATCGCCGCGGCGGTGGTGCTGGTCGCCGTCATCGGCGGGCGCATCGTGCCGAGCTTCACCGCCAACTGGCTGCGCTCGCGCGGCGGGGCCATGCCGGTGCCCTTCGCGCGTTTCGACGCGGTGGTGATCGGCGTGTCGAGCGCGGCGCTGGCTCTGTGGGTGGTGCTGCCCGACCATCGGGCGAGCGGTGCGGCGCTGGTCGTCGCCGGCGGCTTCCAGGCGGCGCGGCTGTGGCGCTGGGTCGGCTGGCGGACGGCGGGCGAGAAGCTCGTGCTCGTCCTCCACGTCGCCTATCTCTTCGTACCGCTCGGCTTCCTGCTCCTCGGCGGGACGATCCTCGGGGTCGTGCCGCTCCTCGCCTCGGCGGCGCTGCACGCCTGGACCGTCGGTGCGCTGGCGATGATGACGCTGGCGGTGATGACGCGGGCGAGCCTCGGCCACACCGGGCGGATGCTCCATGCGACGCGGCCGATCCAGGCGATCTATCTCGGCGCCTTCGTCGCCACCGTGGCGCGCATCGCCATGGGGATGGGGAAGGCCGAGTTCGTCCTCATGCATGTCGCGATGGTCGGTTGGCTCGTCGCCTTCGCCGGCTTCGCCATCGTCTATTTCCCGATCCTGACGCGACCGCGCGGCTGACGGGCTCGGCACTCGGATCGCTGCCGAGGGACCCCGACACCCTGCCCGTCATGCCGGGGCTCGACTTGCGGCCGTTCGGTTCTCACGGCGCGCGGATGCGCTCCCTTCCTTCTCCCGCGAGGGGAGAAGGAGGCTCGGTGCCGTGGGGTTCGTCCCCGATCCGAAGGCGGGGCCGTGAGGTCTCGCGATTCGGGTCTCGTCGGTCGCCGGCCGAAGAGGCGGGACTCAGTGCCCGGAGTGGCCGGCGGGGGCCTTGCCCATGCCTTCGACCACGTATTCGACCTCGACGGTACCGGCCTTCTCGAAGGTCAGCGTGCCCTTGAAGCGCGAATCCTTGGCGATCGGCTTCTTCAGGCCGATGAACATGATGTGGTAGCCGCCGGGCTTGAACTCGACCTTGCCGCCGGCCGGGACGGCGATGCCCTGATCGAGGGCGCGCATGCGCATGATGCCGTCGGTGATCGCCATCTCGTGGAGTTCCACCTTGGCGGAGATGTCGGAGGCGGCGGAGACGAGGCGATCGGCCGTCTTGCCCTTGTTGGTCACGACGAGATAGCCGGCGCCGACCGGGGCGGCGGGCGGGGTGGCGCGGCTCCACGGGTGTTCGATCGAAAGATCGCCGACCGTCTGAGCGTGGGCGGCGGACAGGGAGACGGCGAGAAGTGCGGCGAACGCCAGGGTCTTCGGAAGGATCATCGATGGGCCTCGTTGTCGTGGGCGGCGCGACGGCGACCGGCGCGATCGGAAGGCGCGCATCCTGGGTTCGCGGCGGCGGCGATGTCAACGCGTTGCGGAATTCGAGGGCGTGGTTCGGGCGGCGGCGGCCCTGCGGGGAGGGGGCGCGACGGAGGTTGCGCTTGCGCCGTCTCGCCGGCGTGCTTACCGTATCCGAACCGATGGTGCCACGATCGCGTCGTGATCGTGGTGAAAAGGGAACACGGGATACGAGATCCGCGGCGGCGCTCGACGAGAGGCCGAAGTGGGTGCGTCGGCCGTGGCTGCCCCCGCAACTGTGAGCGGAGAGGAATCGGTTCGGATCGCCGCGTTTCGGAAAGTGACGAACGCGTCGATCGGCCACTGGTCGCGTCCTCCCCCACCGGGGGACGCAGCGTCAGACCGGGAAGGCTCGACCGAGACCCGAAGACCCGCGAGCCAGGAGACCTGCCGTCGGTCCCGGCGCCGTGCGCGTCTTTCGGGCGGGGTGTCCCGAGAGCGAGCCGAAGGCCTCTGGTCACGGCGCGTCGAACACGAGGTGGACTCTGATGCACATCATGGAAGGATTCCTTCCGATGGGTCACGCGATCGGTTGGACGATCGCCGCGACCCCCTTCGTCGTCGGCGGAACGATCGCGCTCCGTCGGACTTTGCGGGAGCGCCCCGAGGCGCGACTGACGCTCGCCGCGGCGAGCGCCTTCACCTTCATCCTGTCGGCCCTGAAGCTGCCGAGCGTCACCGGCTCCTGCTCGCATCCGACCGGTACCGGCCTCGGCGCCATGACCTTCGGGCCGGCGGTGATGGCACCGGTGGGGCTGATCGTCCTGTTGTTCCAGGGACTGCTGCTCGCCCACGGCGGGCTGACGACGCTCGGCGCCAACGTCTTCTCGATGGCGATCGCCGGCCCATGGGTCGGCTGGGCGGCGTGGAAAGTGGCGACCCGGGTCGGTCTGTCGACCGCGGTCGCGGTGTTCCTCGGCGCGGCGCTGGCCGATCTCTCGACCTATGTGGTCACGTCGCTGCAACTGGCGCTGGCCTTCCCCGATCCGACCTCCGGCATCGCCGGGTCCTTCCTCAAGTTCGCCGGCATCTTCGCGGTGACCCAGGTGCCGCTGGCGATCGCCGAGGGCCTGCTCACGGTCGTCGTGGCGGCGGCGCTGGTCGGCCGCGGCGGTGACGCCGGTCACGGCTTCGCGCCGCTTTCGGGAGGGCGTTGATCATGGATCTGACCCTCTCGCGCGGAAAGACCGTCGCCCTTCTCGTCGTCGCCGTGGCGCTTCTCGCCGCACCGATGGTGATCCCGGGCATCGAAGGTGCCTTCTCCGGAACCGACGACGTCGCCAGCCAAGCGATCGAGACGGTGCGTCCGGGATACGAACGTTGGACCGAGCCCTTCTGGTCGCCACCCTCGAAGGAAGTGGAGAGCACGCTCTTCGCCCTTCAGGCGGCCTTCGGCGCCGGTATCCTCGGTTATGTCCTCGGCCGTCGTCACGGGAGCCGCCGGCGCGATGACGACCGTCGATAGGATCGCCCATACCAACCGGTGGCGCGGACGATCGCTCTTGGAGAAGGTCGTCCTCGCCCTCGGGCTGCTCGTCGTCGCGCTCGCATTTCCGCCGTGGCCGACCGCCGCGGCGGTGCTGGTCGTCGCGGCGACGGCGGCGATCACCGGGGCGGGTGTGGCGCCGCGGACCTGGGCACTGGTCATGGCCGCGCCGCTCGGCTTCGTCGTCACCGGAGCGGCGACGCTTCTGGTGACGATCGGGGCCGACGGTGTCGGGCTGGCGCCGAACGGGCTCGCCGATGCGGCGGCCCTGACGCTACGCGCGAGTGCCGCGGCGGCGGCGCTGCTGCTCCTCGCCTTCACCACGCCGGCGAGCGATCTCGTCGCGGGGTTGGCACGTCTGCGCCTGCCGGCCGAACTCGTCGAGCTGGCGCTCCTCGTCTATCGCTTCCTCTTCGTCCTCTCCGACACCTTCGCCGCCATGCATGCGGCGCAGGAGGCGCGGCTCGGCCATGTCGGCTGGCGGCGGCGCATCCGCTCGTCGGGGGTTCTCGCCGCCAATCTGTTTCCGCGAGCGCTCGACCGAGCGCATCGCATGGAGGCGGGGCTGATGGCGCGCGGCTGGGACGGCGGGGCCTTGCGGCTGCTGACGCCGCACCGGCCGGTGACCGCCGCCGGTCTCGCCGGTGTCGTGGCGACGCTCGCCGTCCTCGTTCTCCTCGGGGTCGTGACGCGATGACACCGATCCGGGCCGAAGGGCTGACCCATGTCTATCCCGGCGGCGTGCCGGCGCTCGACCGGCTCGACCTGACGGTCGAGAAGGGGCGGCGCCTCGCCATCCTCGGCCCCAACGGGGCGGGCAAGACGACGCTGCTCCTCCACTTGAACGGCACGCTGAAGCCGACCGGTGGGCGCATCCTCCTCGACGGAGCGCCCGCCACCTACGACCGCGCCGGGCTCGTCGCCTGGCGGCGGCGGGTCGGGCTCGTCCTGCAGGACGCCGACGATCAGCTCTTCGCGCCGTCGGTGTTCGAGGACGTCTCCTTCGGGCCGATGAACCTCGATCTGCCGGAGGCGGAGGTACGGGCCCGTGTCGACGAGGCGCTCGCCGCGCTCGGTATCGCCGATCTGGCCGACCGTCCGACCCACATGCTGTCCTTCGGCCAGAAGAAGCGGGCGGCGATCGCCGGAGCGGTCGCCATGCGGCCCGAGGTGCTGCTGATCGACGAGCCGACGGCCGGGCTCGACGCGCGCTCGGCCAAGCGCCTGCTCGCCACCCTCGCCGAGCTCGAGGCCAAGGGCACGACGCTGGTCTTCACCACCCACGACGTCGACATGGCTCACCGCTTCGCCGACACGGCGGCGCTGTTCAACCACGGCAAGCTGATCGCGGTGGGTGCGGCGAAGACGGTCCTCACCGACGTCGAAGCGATGGACCGGGCGGGGTTGGATGCGGTGGGGGTGGAAGAATGTGATATTGACTGAAGGTTGTGCTACCAGTATTGTGCAATGACTATCACTTAATCCATAGGTAGTCGGCTATGCCAATTCGCGAATCGGATTTGAAACTCCCAGCTCTGGCGTTGATGTCTCAGGCTCCCGGCGGATTTCTCACCACTACGCATTTGATTGCCGAACTGGAGGCCTATTTTGAGCCGGAAGGGATTGATGCGGAGCTTCTTTTGAATCGCAGGGATACACATTTTTCGCAAAAAGTAAGAAATCTTGTTTCTCACCGCTACAGCTCAACCGGGTTGGAAGCCCGAGGTCTAGCGAACTATTCGCCGGATCGAGAGGGGTGGACTATTACGGATGCCGGTCGCGAACGAGTCGGCGAGTTTTATGACTGACGGCATATTTCGCCTTTAAGCCTGGGGGAAGCCATTTCAGGGTTGTTGAATTAGGGGCATCCTTGTCCCAAACAAACCATGCATAAGCGACCGTGCCGGTCCCCGCCTGCGGAGCTCCTTTTGGGTAGAAGGTGATTCGCTCTGAGAAGACCCAAACTCGGGCGGGGGGATGGGTACTGAATATTTCTTTTTGCCTCCTCCCACCTTCAAGAAAGGCCAAGCGTAATAAGAGAGCAAACTTCTTTGAAGCCGATTGTAGTCCACTAGCAACGAACTCTTCCGCGCTGTGGAATGGAGGGTTTGTTATAATGTTAGTAAATTTTTTATTTGTTTTCGTAAAATCTATACCGGAGTCACCAAATCCTCGTTTGTAAAGATCGGACGAATATACGTTGTTGTTTTGTAGTGCAAGAACCTCCGACATCGCGCCGTCGCCGCAGGCACATTCCCAAATATCACCCTTAAATGCTTCGTGCTCGACCAGTGCGTGTGTGGCCCATGCGGGAGTCGGGTAAAAATCCGGCCCGTCCATGTCGGCGCGCCGCTTCATAGTGGGTTGGGGAGCTGTGACGAATTTCGACATCTGATTCATCTCAGTATATTTGAGGTTGTATGGTAAACGAACCATTAAGAGTCCTATACGACCCAATAGTCCCTCGCCTCTTCTGGCAGGTCCGCCAGCACCCGGTCTAGTGTGTCTGCGGTCATGGCCGCCCGCAACGCACCCGCGACGCAGGCGATGGCCGTGTCGGGGGCGAAGTTGTGGTTGCCACGCACCGCCTGGACCTCCGTCGTCATCGCCGCGCGTGAAGCGAAGGGGACGGGTTCGGCGGTCACGTCCCAGTCGACGACGAACATGGCGCGCAGCAGGGGCGGCAGCACCTCGGCGAAGCGCAGGCCCTCCGTCACCGACAGGCGGCGGCGGAAGACGCGCAGCACCGCGTCGACCATGGTCCAGGTCTGATTGCGGGTGACGAGATCGGCGCGCTCGCGGGCATCGGCCAGGAAGCGCTCGAAGTCGTCGGAGGCGTGTTGGTATTCCATCGGCAGCGGCACGGGCGGGTCCTCCGCGCGATGAGGGATCAGCCGGCGAGGCGCTTGACGCCTTCCGGCACACCGTCGCGGATCATGTCGGCGAGCAGCGCCAGCGCCTTCTGGCGCGGGGTGTTGACCCGGTGGACGAGGCGGACGCGGCGGAAGTGGTGATCGCCCTCGAGCGGGCGGGCCTCCAGCCGGCCGATCAGGCCGAGGTCGTGGCCGACGGCGAGGCGCGGGATCAGCGTGATGCCGTAGTCGGCGGCGGTCAGATGCAGCAGCGTCTCCAGCGAGGTGGCGCGGATGTCGGCGCCGGCGGTCTCGCCGCGGTTGGGGTGGCCGCAGAAGTCCAGCGCCTGATCGCGCAGGCAGTGGCCGTCGGCGAGCAGCAGCAGCGCCTTCGGATCGAGATCGTCGGCATGGATGGTGGCCTTGGCGGCGAGCGGATGGCCGGGCGGCAGCACCACGAAGAAGGGCTCGTCGAAGAGGAGATGCGAGGTGAGGCGTGGATCGCCGGGGTCGGAGGCGATGATCGCCGCCTCGAGCCGGCCCTCGGTCAGCGCCTGGAGGAGATGGGCGGTCAGGTCCTCGTAGAGCATCAGCGGCGCGGCGGGCAGCGCTTCCGCGGCGATCGGCAGGACGAAGGGCATCAGATAGGGGGCGAGCGTCGGGATGACGCCGAGGCGCAGCGGGCCGGCGAGCGGGTCGCGGCTGGCGCGGGCGAGCGCGGTGATGTCGTCGGCGGCCGAGACGGCGCGGCGGGCGTGCATGAGGATCTGCTCGCCGACCGGGGTCGGGCGGATCGAGCGGCCGACGCGCTCGAAGATGCGCACGCCCAGTTCGTCCTCGAGCTTGAGGATCTGGCCCGACAGCGTCGGCTGCGACACGTGGCAGGCCTCGGCGGCGCGGCCGAAATGGCCGAGATCGGCGACGGCGAGGACATATTGCAGGTCGCGCAGGTTCATGGACGAAGCTCCGGGATCGATATCGCCGATCATATATGGAGTTTCCATCCGTGACGACAATCGATCTCGGGGTAACCCGTGTGTCGGGCACCTGCTTCGAGATCGCCAGTGCCGGGTTCGACCCGGCAACCCGACGGAGGTTCGGTATCGAGGTGAGATCCGACGGATCCCGGGGTCGAGCCCGGGGATGACGCGTGGGGGAGGGGCGGGAATGCCGGCTGCTCGGCGGTGCGAAGGGCACGGCGGTGGCCGGCTTCCCCCTATCGCCCTTCGCGCCACCAGGCGGCGGCGAAGAGGCCGAGGAGGAGGGCGAGGGCGAGGAGGCCCTCGAAGAGGGGCAGGCGATCGAGGCCCTCCAGCACCGAGGCGCGAGAGGCGGAGAGGCCGATCCAGCCGGGGCCGGCCATGGTCCGGCCGCCGTCGCGGACGAGCGGCTGCGGCAGGTCGGCGCCGGCGAGGCGGGTGACCGATCCGCCGGTCGCCGCGGCGAGCGGGGCGAGGAGGCGGTCGGTCGACAGCACGTCGGCGAATTCGCGCGGGTCGGCCGGGCCGACGGCGAGGAGGGCGGTGCGGGGGCCGTCGCTCGCCCGCCACAGGCCGGGCTCGTTCGCCGGCAGGGTGGCCCGCCACACGCCGGGGCGGGTGCGGGCGAGATCGAGCCGCCGTTTCGCACCCGTCGGGCTCTCGACGTCGACGGCTTCCGCGGTGTCGGCGAGCGTCTGGCGTTCGACGACGAGATCGCGGCCCTGGCGGAGGAGGCGCAGGCGTTCCTCTTCGAGGTCGGGCTCCTTCATCAGCCAATGGGCGAGGCGGCGCAGCAGCGGGCCGTGCGGACCACCGCCCTCGAAGCCGCGGGCCCACAGCCACACCTGATCGGAGGTGAGGAGGCCGACGCGGCCCTTGCCCTTGCGGGCGAGGACCAGAAGCGGCCGATCGCCGGCGCCGGTGAGGACGGTCGCGGCCTCGTCGTCGACCGCCAGACCCGAGAGGCGGAACCAGCGCGACCAGTCGGGCGGGTCGGACGCCGCGCCGGGCAGGTCGCGGGTGACCGGGTGGCGGGCGCCGAGGGTCGAGACGCGCGGGCGGAAGGGTTCCTCGACGATGCCGCCGTCGGGGCGACCGGGCAGGATGTCGGCGAGCGGCGTGTCGTAGAGGCTGGCCGAGCCGCCGAGGTCGGGGCCGGAGGCGACCAGTACGGCGCCGCCGTCGCGCACCCAGCGGGCGATGTTGTCGAGATAGATCGACGACAGGATCGCCTTGCGACGGTAGCGGTCGAAGACGATCAGATCGAAGTCGCGGATCTTCTCCTGGAACAGCTCTCGGGTGGGGAAGGCGATCAGCGCCAGTTCGGTGAGCGGCGTGCCGTCCTGCTTCTCCGGCGGGCGCAGGATGGTGAAGTGGACGAGGTCGACCGAGGCGTCGGACTTGAGCAGGTTACGCCACGTCCGCTCGCCCGGGTGCGGCTCGCCCGAGACGAGGAGGACGCGCAGGTGCTCCCGGATGCCCTCGATGGTCAGCGCGGTGCGATTGTCGAGGGGCGTGAGTTCGCCGGCGAGCGGCGCCGCCTCGAGTTCGACGACGACGTCGCCGGCATGGGGCACGTCGACCTCGATCGTCTCCTCGCGGCCCGGCATCGCCCTGACCGTGCCGACGACCTCGCCGTCGCGTTTCACCGTCACCTCGACCGACCGATCGGCGGCGGCGACGCCGGCGTCGACGACGCGGAAGGCGATCGTCTGCGGCTTGCCGACGATGCCGAAGCGGGGGGCGCGGACGATCTCGATGCGGCGGTCGATCTCGTCGACGCGACCGGTGAGGAAGACGTGCAGCGGCGCGGTGAAGCCGAGGGCGGCCGGGTTCGCCGGCACGTCGTGAACCTGCCCGTCGGTGATCATGACGACGCCGGAGACGCGATCCGGCGGCACGTCGGAGAGCGCCCGGCCGAGGGCGTCGAAGAGGCGGGTGCCGTCGGTGTCGACGCCGGCGCGGTCGTCGACGATCGCCTCGCGCAGCTCGATGCCCGGTAGCGCGGCGATGCGCCGGGAGAGTGCCTCGCGAGCGGCTTCGGTCGCGGCGTCGCGGCCGACCAGCGACTGGCTCGCCGAGCGGTCGGTGACGAGGACGACGACGCCGGGCAGTGCGCGCCGTTGCTCGCGGCGGATCTCGGGGCCGGTCGTCGCCAGGGCGAGAAGCACGAGTGCGGCGGCGCGCAGCCGGGCGCCGCGGCGTCCGACCCACAGGCCGAGGCCGGCGACCGCGACGGCGGCGGCGAAGACCGCGACGAGGGCCGTCGGCGGCAATAGGGGGGCGAAGTCGAGGGTCCAGGTCATCGCGCCTCCTTCACCGGCCGAGCCGTTGCAGGAGGGCGGGGACGTGGACCTGATCGGCCTTGTAGTTGCCGGTCAGGGTGTACATCACGATGTTGACGCCGACGCGCAGCGCCATCTCGCGGCCGCGCGGGTCGACAGAGGCCATGGGCAGGAGATCTTCGCCGTCGTCGGTGACGGCCCAGGCGCCGGCGAGGTCGTTGCCGGTGACGATCAGCGGCGAGACACCGTCGCCGGGACGGGTCGGTCGGTCGTCCGGGCGATCGGGATCGGCGGCCGGCGTCGCCTCGACCCACAGGCGGCCGTCGAAGCGGCCGGGGAAATCGCGCAAGAGGTAGAACGTGCGACCGAGCACGTGATCGCCGGGCACCGGCTCGAGTTCGGGCAGGTCGAGGCCGGCGAGGATGCGTCGCAGGGCGGCGCCCGCCCCGGTGGGGCGTCCGGCGCGGGTGTCGGCGTCGGCGGCGTCGCGGGTGTCGAAGATCACCGTGCCGCCGTTCTTCATGAAGGCGTCGAGACGGCCGAGCGCCACCGGCGAGATCGAGGCGTCGGCGGTGATCGGGAAATAGAGGAAGGGGAAGAAGGCGAGTTCGTCGCGGGCCGGATCGACGCCGACGGGGTCGCCGAGATCGACGGCGGTGCGGTTGGCCAGTGCGTTTCCGAGACCGAGGAGACCGCGGCGGGCGACGTCGTCGATCGCTGCGTCGCCGGTCAGCACATGGGCGAGGTGGGTCTCGTGGGTGGCGGAGAGGGCGAAGGCGTCGCCGGTACTCTCGGCCGCGGCGGGCCGGGCGTCGCCGACCGCGAAGGCGAGGACGATGGCGCCGGCCGCGGCGGCGATGCGGCGGCGGCGCAGGAACGGGGCGATCAGGATCAGCGCGTCGATCAGCGCCAGGATCAGCGCGGCGATCATGAGGGCGGGGCGCAAATCGCGACGCTCGACCGGCAGGCGCAGGGTGACCGTCGCCCGGTCGAGGCGGGCGAGGTCGATCGCGGCGAGGGGATCGCCGGCGCGCCGGGTCGGCAGCGCCAGGAAGGCGTCGTCGTTGCCCCACAGGCCCGGCGGATGCTCGCGGCTGGGATGCTCCGGCGGCGCGGCGGCGGAGATCGGCCGGGCTTCGGGGCCGGGGGCGCCCAATTGCCCGAACCCGTCGGGGAGGCGCCAGGCCGGCAGAGTGGCCGTGGCGCCGGCCCCGCCCCCGTCGCCCTTGGCGCGGGTCGCGGCGGAGAGCGCGGTGATGCGGCGGAGCATCTCGACGAAGGTGCCGGAGATGGGCAGGTTCGACCACGAGGTCTCGGCGCCGACGTGGAAGAGCACGACGCGCCCGGCGCCGCGGCGGGCGGCGGTGACCAGCGGCGTGCCGTCGTCGAGCACCGCCCAGGTGCGTTCGGCGAGGTCGGGGCTCGGCTCGGCGAGGATCTGGCGGGAGACGCGGATGTCCTCGGTCGGAGTCATGCCGGCGAAGGGGCCGGTCGCCGGATAGGGGCCGAGGCCGCGTGGGGCGCCCCAGGTGAAGGCGCCGCCGAGAGTGCGCTCGCCACCGCGAATCTCGACCGGCAGCAGCGGATCGTCGTCGCGGCCTCCCGTCAGTCGAGGACCGGCGAAGCGGACGAGGATGCCGCCGCCTTCGATCCATTTCCTCAGTCGCACGCCGGGCTCGCCGACGATGTTGCCGACGTCGGCGACGAGCAACACCGAGACGTTCGCCTCGATCGCCTCGACGATGGCGGCGCCGGTCTCGGTCGCCTTGGGGCGGCGCAGATCGGCGAAGGGGGCGAGCGCCTTGTCGAGATAGTGGCCGGGGCCGAGCAGCGGCTGGGCGCGATCGAAACCGGCGCCGGAGACGAGGCCGACGACCCGGCGGCGCCAGCGTTCGTCGAGGAGCATCACCGCACCGGCATGGCTCTCGCCGGCGATCTCGACGCGGGCGACGTCGTTGCGCACGGTGGTCGGCAGGTCGAAGCGAACTTCGGTCGCGGTGCGGTCGGGCTCGAAGGCGAAGGGGACGTTCGCCAGCACCCGGCCCTTGGGGTCGAGAGCGCGCAACTCGCCGGTCGCCGGCGCTTCCGGAGTGACGCGGGCGAGTTTGGCGGTCATCGCGTCGAGGCCGTTGTCGACGGCGTCGACGGTGCGGACGGCGAGGCGGGCCGGCGGGGCGATGGTGAGCGGGGCCTCGTCGGCGAGTTTCGCCAGCGCTTCGGCGAAGGCGCGGCCGTCGGCGGGCGCCGCGAGGTCGACGCCGTGGGTGAACCAGACGACCGAGCCGGGCGGGTGACCCTCGGCCGAGCGGGTCAGGCCGGCGAGGAGATCGGACCGGGCATCGGCGCGCGGGCGCGGCGTCAGGGTGGCGAGGCGGCGCTTCGCCTCGTCCGGCGAGGTCGGGTCGAAGGTCTGGTCGGTGCCGTCGGCGGCGGCGACGAGCACGACGGTGCGGCTGCGGCGGGCGGCGCGATCGATGCGCGCCTCGATCGCGGCGCGGGTCGCCTCCCAGTCGGTGGCGGCGGGCCAGCCGTCGTCGACGATCAGCCAGAGCGGGCCGGCGCGGCCGTCGTCGTCCGTCGTCGGACGCCACACCGGTGCGGCGAGCGCGAGGATCACCGTCACCGCGAGGGCGAAGCGCAGGAGCAGCAGCCACCACGGGGTGTGGGCCGGGGTCTCGTCGGCGGGGACGAGGTCGCGCAGCATCACCGTCGGCGGGAAGTCGACCGACCGCGGCTTCGGCGGGGTGAGGCGCAGGAGCCACCAGATCGCCGGCAGGGCGAAGAGGGCGATG
>CALMYM010000371.1 GCA_937873675.1 uncultured Alphaproteobacteria bacterium
CGACCGAGAGGCCGCGGAAGATCGAGGCCTCCTGCGGCAGATAGCCGATGCCGAGGCGGGCGCGGCGGTACATCGGCAGATTGGTGATGTCGTAGCCGTCGAGTTCGATGCGGCCGGCGTCCGGGCGGATGAGGCCGGTGATCATGAAAAAGACGGTGTTCTCGCCGGCGCCGGGGGGACCGAGCAGCCACACCCCCTCGCCGCGATGGACGTCGGGGGAGCCGTTCCCCCCCCCCCGCCGCTTCTTGTAGGCCTTGGCGACCGAATGGACGATCAGTCCCTCGGCGTGGGCCGGCCCGTCCACCGGGTGACCGCCCTCGGTGGGAGGCGCCAGAGTGCGCGCGGCGAGCGCGCCAGGAAGGGGAAGCAGTCTCACGGGTGGCTCCCGGGCCGAGATGGGTCGGATGGAACGGCGATGCGGATCACTGGCCGGCGGGCTTGTCGCCCTCCTTCGGTTCGAGGATCAGCTGAACGCGGCCGCCGGTGTTCTCGAGCTTGTAGCGGCCGGTCTTCAGATCGACCGACAGCTTGTCGCCGCGCGCCACGTTCTTTCCCTGCGTCAACACCACCTGACCGGTGATCTGCGCGGTCTGCGAGCGCATGTCGAACCAACCGTGATCGCCGGTGACGGTCTGATCCTTCTGATTGATCAGGATGCGGCCCTCGGCCTCGAAGCGGCGGATCTGCTGGTTGGAGGTGGCGGCCGCCTGGGAGACGCCGTCGGCGGCCTTGCCTTCGTAGAAGACCTTGAGGCGCTGGGTCTTCAGCACGGTGTCGCGCTGGCGGACGTTGACGTTGCCGGTGAAGACGGCGTTGCGGTCGCGGTCCATGACGTCGAGGCTGTCCGCCTCGATCTGGATCGGGTCCTTGCCGTTGGAGCCGAGGCCCTTGAAGGCTTCCGACATCGCGCCCTCGCCGGCGGCGAAGGCCGGCGCGACGACGAGGAGGCCGGCGGCGAGAGCCAGGCCGGCGCGGACGGGAGCGAGGTGCGATCGGGTCATGGTCATCTCACGGACGAGGTGGGGAGGCCGCCGGTCCCTCGCCGGTCGTCGCGCCGGGAAGGAGAAGCATACGGACGTTACCAGTGAAACGGATGCGGTGGCCACCGTCGGAGACGTCGACGCCGTCGGCGTCGATGCGGCCGGTGCGGCCGGTGATGTGCACCGCCGCTCCGGTCGTGATGTGGCCGTTGCTCAGATCGGTCTCGGCGTGTTCGCTCGTCGCCTGCCAGCCGTTCGAAGTGGTCACGGTCACCGAGCCGTCGAGGGTGAGCCATTCGCGGGTGCCGTCGTAGCGGCCGCGCACCGACTCGATCTTGGTCCAGCTGCCGTCGGCCATCTCGATCCGCCCGTCGATGCCTTCGAGGCCGATGATCTTCGGGTTCTGGATGTTCTGGAAGGCGCGCTGCGCCGAGACGTCGTAGGCGCGACCCTCGGCGTGGCCGGACAGGTGCGGCTCGACCATGGTCAGGCCGTCCTTGGAGAAGAGCACGTTCTTGACGTCGAGGGCGCCGAGGAGGCGCGACTGGACCCAGGCGACGGCGACGATGCCGAGGACGATGACGATCGCCGCGGTCGGCAGCAGGATCTTCAGCCGGCGGACGCGGCGGGAATGGCGATCGGCGGCGATGCGGGCGGCCGTCGGCAACGGCGCCGGGCGCAGACGCGACGCGGCTTCGGCGTGACGCAGGTCGTCGTCGCCGATCCCTCCTCGTCCGAATGCTCCGTTCATCGCTTCGCTCATGTCGCTTCCGCCGGCGTGATCCGACCCTCCTCGTGAACCAGGATCGTGGCTCAGGAATGGTCGAGGATGTCGCCGTCGAGCCATCCCATCAGATCGAGCCGCGCGCGGGTCGGCAGATAGTCGAAGCAGGCCTGCGCGATGTCGGTGCGACCTTCGCGTTCGAGGACCGGCTTCAGCTTGTCGACCAGGGCGTGGAGATGGAGCACGTCTGAGGCGGCGTAGTTCATCTGGGCGTCGGTCAGATCCGACGCGCCCCAGTCGGAGGACTGCTGCTGCTTCGACAGCTCGACACCGAGGAGGTCGCGGCAGAGATCCTTCAGACCGTGTCGGTCGGTGTAGGTGCGGGTCAGCTTCGAGGCGACCTTGGTGCAGAAGATCGGCTGCGGCATCACCCCGAAGGCGTGGAACAGCACCGCCAGATCGAAACGGGCGTAGTGGAAGATCTTGGTGAACTTCGGATCGGCGAGGAGCTTCTCGAGATTGGGGGCGCGCTTCTGGCCCAGCGCGATCTTGACCACGTCGACGGTGCCGTCGCCCGGCGACAACTGCACCACGCAGAGCCGATCGCGATGCGGCAGCAGCCCCATCGTCTCGGTGTCGATGGCGACGCTGTCGCGGTAGTTCGCCAGGTCGGGAAGATCTTCGTGATGGAAACGAATGGTCATGAAAAGAGCTCACTCCGGCGCGTCCGCGCGATCGGCGCGAAGCACTCCGCTCCGCCCGCTTCGCGCCCAATTACCACGACGGGCGCCGCGAAACGACCCCCGGCGGCCGGCGCAGGGGCGCGGGCGTCACAAACCTCCGTGAGCGCCGAGGACCGCGCCGGCGACGGTGACGAGCGCGGCGAGGGAGAGCACGCGGTGCAGGCGCAGGACCAGCGCCATGGTGCCTTCGGGATCGACGGCGGCGCGGTTCGCGAACCAGCGGTGCAGCACCAGCGGTTCGAGCACGAAGAGCACCAGGGTGAAGACCGCCCACAGGGCGACCATCGCATGCATGAACCAGAAACGGCCGGGATCGAGGAAGCGATCGAAGGCCTCCATCCGCCAGGTGAGCCAGAAGCCGCTCACTCCGGCGAGAACCGTGGAGATGCGCGCCTGGAAGGCGAAACGGTTCTCCACCTCCTCGAAGAAGGCGACGCGCCGCGCCGGCTCGGCGAAGCGGGCGACCGCCGGCAGGATCACGAAGGTGACGAACCAGACGCCGCCGATCCAATGGACGACGGCCGCGACGTGGACCGCGCGGAGAACGGTGAACTCGTCCATGCGGGTGACGTCACTCCGCCGGCAGGCGGAGATTGTCGAAGGCGTTCGCGGCGAGACCACCGGTCAGGAAGCGCGAGGTGACGAGATCGACGCTCGCCACGTGGCCGGCCAGCAGTTCGGCCAACACTTCGCCGATGAGCCGGCGCACCGTCGCCGCATCGCCGGTCTCGACGATGGCGCGCGCCGCGTCGAACTCGGACAGCACGAGGGCGTGTTGCGTCTTGTGGCAGTGGGCGATCGGCAGCTGCGCCTCGTCGATCAGCACTTCCTCGCGCGCGAAATGGGCGCGCACCTCGGCGTCGATCTCGGCGAACAGAGCCGCCAGATCGGCGTCGGCGGTCGACCCGACACGCCCGAACATCGCATGCAACTTCTCGTGATCGGCGTCCATCTCGGGCACACCGAGAACCAGGACTTCGCTCATCGTCCGCCTCGTCTCGATCTTCTCATCCGTCCGCTGCCTAGACCCGCGCGTCCCGTCGCGCCTTGACCGATGTCGAGAACGACCGGAAAAACCAACGTAGCGCTTGTCCGGCGGCGAGCCTCTTTCCAAGATGCCACGCAGTCGAGGCGGCGACATCCCCAACGGTTGTCGCACCCTGCGTCACGTTCAATCCCCGATCGAGGATGATCCCATGAGCTTCAAAGGCAAGACCGCCCTGGTGACCGGTTCGACCAGCGGCATCGGCCTCGCCGTCGCCACCCGCTTCGCCTCGCTGGGCGCCAACGTCGTCCTCAACGGCTTCGGCGACGCCGCGGAGATCGAGAAGATCCGCGCCTCTCTCGCCGTGACCCACGGCGTCGAAGTGACCTACGACGGCGCCGACATGTCGAAGCCGGCCGAGATCGCGGCGATGGTGGAGAAGGCGGTGGCCCGCTTCGGCGCCGTCGACATCCTGGTCAACAACGCCGGCATCCAGTTCGTCTCGCCGGTCGAGGACTTTCCGATCGAGAAGTGGGACGCGATCATCGCCATCAACCTCTCCTCGTCGTTCCACACCATCCGCGCGGCGCTGCCGGCGATGAAGGCGAAGGGTGCCGGCACGATCATCAACATCGCCTCGGCGCATGCGCTGATCGCCTCGCCGTTCAAGTCGGCCTACGTCTCGGCCAAGCACGGCGTCGCCGGCCTGACCAAGACGGTGGCGCTCGAAGTGGCGGAGATGGGCATCACCGTGAACGCCATCTGCCCGGGCTACGTGCTCACGCCGCTGGTCGAGAAGCAGATCCCCGACACGGCCAAGGCGCGCAACATGACCGAGGAAGAGGTGATCAAGAAGGTCATCCTCGAGGCGCAGCCGACCAAGCGCTTCGTCAAGGTCGAGGAAGTCGCCGGCATCGCCGCCTTCCTCGCCTCGCCCGACGCCGCCTCGATCACCGGCGCGACGATCTCGGTCGACGGTGGCTGGTCGGCGCGCTGAGCGCCGACCCGAGAGGAATCCCGGCGCGCCGAGCGCCGACCCGAGAGGAACTGCGGCGCGCCGAGCGCCGAGGCGAACGAAACGACGGCGTGCGGAGGCTTCCCCTCTCGCACGCCGTCTTCGTCTTCGCCGCATCCCTGCCGAAACGGCACGGATCTGCGTAGCGATACGGAATGGCGGGCCGCCCCGCGGAGGTCCACCTTCGGCCATCGGACACCCGGCGACGAGACCGGGGCCGGGATGGCGGAGGGTTCGACGATGCGGACGGTGATGACGGCGATGTTCGTCGCTCTGGCGACGGTCGCGGCGAGTGCGGCGGAGACGGCGGCGGACAAGTTCGTCGGCGAGATCGTCTCGACCTGCGCCGTCTCGGCGACGGTCGCGCAGGTCAGAGCTCACTATTCCAACCGCTTCGTGCCGGAGAACAAGACGGCGGCGACGGAACTGCCGAAGGCGCTGAAACCGTTCCTCGGCGAGGCGGCGGCGGAGAAGAAGGACGGCTACGTCGCGGTGCGCGTGCCGATCAAGGCGACGGTCAAGGGGCTGAAGGTGATGCGCGTCAACTTCACCATCGGGGTGGAGAACGGCATCGACGCCCAGGTCGTCACCTTCGCGGCGCCGCTCGACGCGGTCGAGAAGAAACTCGGCGACACGGTCAGGAAGATCCGCGCCAAGGGGGCCGAGGGCATCGAAGTGCTGCTCGAACCCGAGGGCGACACGACGGATTACGTCTGCGACCACTCGATGTGAGGCACGGCGGCGACGGTCCGGCCGCGCCGAAACCATGGACACGAGCCGCGCGTCGTGGCACTGATCGCCGCTTTCGTGAGGAGACGGCGGCCCGATGGCGCTCGACGTGAAGATCTGCGGCCTGAAGACGGAGGAAGCGGTCGATGCCGCGCTCGCCGCCGGTGCCGATCTTCTCGGCTTCGTCTTCTTCCCCAAGAGCCCGCGCAACGTCTCGATCGACGAGGCGGTGACGCTCGCCGCCCGGGCTCGTGGCCGGGCGAAGATCGTGGCGCTGGCGGTCGATCCCGACGACGCCCTCGTCGAGGCGATCGCGTCGCGGCTCGCCCCGGACCTCCTCCAGCTCCACGGCAAGGAGACGCCCGAGCGCGTCGCCGAGATCGGCGCGCGGTGGGGGCTCTCGATCATGAAGGCGATCCCGGTCGCCGAGGAAGCCGATCTCGCCGTCGTCGCGGCCTATGTGCCGCACGTCGCCCGCATCCTGTTCGACGCCAAACCGCCGAAGACTCCGCAGGCGCTGCCCGGCGGCAACGGTCTCGCCTTCGACTGGCGGCTGGTGCGCGATCTCGACCCGGGTCGGCCGGTCATGCTATCGGGGGGCCTCGATCCATCGAACGTGGCGGAGGCGATCGCCGTCACGGGGGTTTCCGCCGTCGACGTCTCGTCGGGGGTGGAGAGTGCTCCGGGGGTCAAGGATCCCGCAAAGATCGCCGCCTTCGTCCGCAACGCCCGCGCCGCCGCGACGTCCCGTCGACAGGTCGACGCCTGAACCGAGGTTCGCTTCCTTGACCACGCTGTCCAACTCGCTGCGCAACGGACCGGACGACCGGGGATTCTTCGGCCTCTACGGCGGCCGCTTCGTCGCCGAGACGCTGATGCCGCTGATCCTCGACCTGGAAAAGGCCTACGACGACGCCCGCAACGATCCGAGCTTCAAGGCGGAGCTGTCGGCGCTGTCGACCCACTACGCCGGCCGGCCGAGCGCGCTCTACTACGCCGAGCGGCTGACCGAACATTGCCGCGAGAAGTCGGGCGGCAAGTTCGGCGCCGAGATCTGGTTCAAGCGCGAAGAGCTGAACCACACCGGCTCCCACAAGATCAACAACTGCCTCGGCCAGATCCTGCTCGCCCGCCGCATGGGC
>CALMYM010000372.1 GCA_937873675.1 uncultured Alphaproteobacteria bacterium
ATCACCCCGCGGAACGGCGGGGTGAGGAGATCGGCGACCCCGTCACGGATCGACGCCACGACCGTTCCGGTCGGAACGCCCTCAGCCATGGACCATCAGGTCCTGGCGTTCGCGCAATTCGACGATGCGCGAACCCGGCTTCGTCTCGGCGTTCATCCGGGTGATGAGCTCGCCGCGCTTGATCGGCTTCGTCGTCCGTCCGCCCTCGATGAGGCCGACCGGGAAGGCGCCGACGGCGCGCGCCGCCGCATATTCGAGGGTGAAGGAGCGATAGGTGTACTCGCCGATCGCGTCGAGCGTCTCGCCGGCCGCCAGATCGCGCTTGGCCACCGCGCAGACCTCGGCCGAGGGCTTCGCCAAGGCATGCATGTCGGCACGGCCGTGGAGGACGGCGCGGGCCGCCGACAGCGGCACCTCGAGGCTGGTCAGATGGTAGGGCCGATAGAAGGTGTAGTAGGGCCCCGGTCCGAGCTTCAGGTCGTTGAGCCGCTCGCGCAGGCGCGGATGCGACAGCTCGGCGACGACGAAGACGCCCGGCGCCACGCCCTTGCCGATGGTGTAGTCGACGACGCCCTTACGCGACAGGATACCGCCGTCCTCTTTCGGGCAGAGGATGGTGTGGAGGTTCTCCAGCGTCGCCTCCGGCCCGTGCATGCCGGCGACGTCGGGCACCAGCCCGGTGGCGTTGGCGATGTTGGCCATCTCCACCATGGTCTTCGACCCGTCGATGAACTCGACCAGCATGCGCGGGTTCATGTTTCGCCGGGTCGCTTCCTCGAAGAACTGATCCGGCGTGGCGGTGACGTCGAGCGGGTTGTTCTTGCCCTTGCCGGCGGCGATCACCGGATAGCCGAGCGCCGTGACGAACTCGATCAGCTCCATCGTCGAGGACGGCTCGTCGCCGGCGCCGACGGTGTAGACGACGCCGACCTCGCGGGCGCGCGCCTGCAGATAGGCGCCGATGGTGACGTCGGCCTCGACGTTCATCATCACCACGTGCTTGCCCGCCTCGATGGCGCCGAGGCCGATGATCGCGCCCATCTCCGGCTTGCCGGTGGCGTCGATCACCACGTCGACGTGGTCCGAGGTGTAGAGCGCCTCGACGTCGGTGGTCAGCGCCGTGTAGCCGAGCTCGACGGTGCGGGCGATCGCCTGCGCGTTCTCCGCGAGCTTCACCCGCTCCGGATCCAGCCCGGCGATGACGAAGGCCTCTTCCGCGTGGCGCTTGGAGGGATCGCGCACCGCGATGACGGTGATCTTCAGGCCCTTCATCAACGCGACTTGCGTGACGATGTCGGTGCCCATCTCGCCGACGCCGACGAGGCCGATGCGGATGAAGCGTCCGGCGTCCTCGAGGGCGGCGAGTTCGGCGGCGAGACCCGTGAGCGCCACGGTGCGGGAGCGGGTGTCCAGCACCGGGATCGAACCTTCTCTGCCCATGGTCCCTCTCGTCGAAACGCCTCTGTGACGCCTGGTGCGCCGCCTACGGCTTCGGACTGCACCGCGTGCCACGCCGCTGGTGGTCTGCGACCGCGGAGATAGGGCAGTGTCGGCGGTTTCTCAACGGAAAACAATCCGAAGTCCCCCCGAAAGCCGCCGTCGTTCGGCTTGCAAGCCCGGCGGAAATCCTTATACCCGGCGCCACGTTTCCCGCGAGGATCCCGCTCGCTCCGGCCGTCTCTCGCGCCGCGCCGATCCTCCAACCGAAGAGATCCCCATGACCCGCCCGCGTTTCGACGTTCTCGGCATCGGCAACGCCATCGTCGACATCATCGCCCGGGCGGAGGACGACTTCCTGGTCCGTGAAGGGCTGGCCAAGGGTTCGATGCGTCTGATCGACGCGGCAGAAGCCGAGCGGCTCTACGACCACATGGGTCCGGCCAAGGAGATCTCGGGCGGTTCGGCCGGCAACACCATCGCCGCGCTCGCCGGGCTCGGGGCCAAGGCCTCCTATTTCGGCAAGGTCGCCGAGGATCATCTCGGCTCGATCTTCCGCCACGACATCCACGCCGTCGGCGTTCATTTCGAGACGGCACCGCTCCACACCGGGGCCGCCGACTGGGCGCCGACCGCCCGCTCGATGATCCTGGTGACGCCCGACGGCGAGCGCACCATGAACACCTTCCTCGGCGCCTGCACCCATCTGACGCCGGACGACGTCGACGAGACCATCGTCGCCGATTCGGCCGTGGTCTATCTCGAGGGCTATCTCTGGGATCCCCCGGCCGCCAAGGAGGCCTTCCGCAAGGCCTCGCGCATCGCCCACGCCCACGGCCGCCGGGTGGCGCTGACCCTCTCCGACAGCTTCTGCGTCGATCGCTGGCGCGCCGAGTTCCTCGACCTGATGCGGACCGGCGTCGTCGACCTGATCTTCGCCAACCAGTCCGAGGTCAAGGCGCTCTACGAGACCGCCGACATCGACGCCGGCATCGCCGCGCTGCGTCAGGACGTCCGCCTCGCCGCGGTCACTCTGTCGGAACAGGGCTCGCTGGTGGTCTCGGCCGAGAAGGTGACGGTGGTTCCGGCCTCGCCGGTCGAAACCGTGGTCGACACCACCGGCGCCGGCGACCTCTACGCCAGCGGCTTCCTCTACGGCCTCACCCACGACTTCGACTACGGCGCCTGCGCCGAACTCGGCGGTCTTCTCGCCGCCGAGATCATCGGCCACGTCGGCGCCCGTTCGCAGACCGATCTGCGCGACCTCGCCCGTCAGGCCGGCTTCCCCGTCTGATCCGGCGTCGCCGCGCGATCCGCCGGCCCCGCAGGCGCTTCAGAAGCTCGGCGGCGTGCAGGCCGAGACGATGACGAGGTCGGTGTCGCCGATGTTGCGGAAGGCGTGCGGCTTGCGGCTGTCGAAGAAATAGGCGTCGCCGGCGCGCAACTCGTGGCGATGGCCGGCGACCTCCAGTTCGAGCAGACCGCGGATCACCAACCCAGCCTCCTCGCCCTGGTGCGAGATCGTCGGTCGGCCCGAAGCGGCCCCCGGCTTGTAGCGCTCGTGCAGCATCTGCAGCGATCGCCCGGCGAGGTCGCCGCCGACCTGCCGGTAGGAGACCGCGCCGCCGGCGATCTCGGTCAGCTCCGAAGCGCGCCACACCACCTTCTCGCGTTCGTCGTCGTGCGCCGCGAAGAAGGCGGAGAGCCCCAGCGGAAAGCCGGCGAGGATCTGCTTCAGGGCGGCGATCGACGGGCTCACCCGGTTCGCCTCGATCATCGACACCGTGGCGTTGGAGACGCCGGCGCGCCGCGCCAGCTCGCGTTGCGACAGGCCGTGAGCGAGGCGGAGCGCCTTGAGGCGGGCGCCGACGTCGATGTCGGCGGCGGCGACGGGGTCGGGCGTGGTGTTCATCTGTTCAGAATACGGAACGGTTCGAACGGCGTCGAGGGATTGTCGGGCCGATCCCACCTCCGTAACGTTCGACATTCCGACCGGGCCGGTGATGCGGCCCTCGAGAGGGCCCGTTCATGACCATCGCTCACCGTCCCAACGATCTCGCCTCCTTCTGGATGCCCTTCACCGCCAACCGGCAGTTCAAGAAGACGCCGCGCATGTTCGTCGCCGCCGACCGCATGCGCTACGAGACCGACGACGGCCGCACCGTCCTCGACGGCACGGCGGGGCTCTGGTGCTGCAACGCCGGCCACAACCGGCCGAAGATCGTCGAGGCGATCCGCGAACAGGCCGGCGAACTCGACTACGCTCCGGCCTTCCAGATGGGCCACCCCAAGGCCTTCGAATTCGCCAACCGGCTGACCTCGATCGCGCCCGAGGGCTTCGACCACGTCTTCTTCACCAATTCCGGCTCGGAATCGGTCGACACCGCGCTGAAGATGGCGCTCGCCTATCACCGCATGCGCGGCGAGGCCCAGCGTACCCGCCTGATCGGTCGCGAGCGCGCCTATCACGGCGTCAACTTCGGCGGTATGTCGGTCGGCGGCATCGGCGGAAACCGCAAGATGTTCGGCCAGATGCTGCCCGGCGTCGATCACATCCGCCACACCCACGATCCCGCCCGCAACGCCTTCACCCGCGGCATGCCCGAGCACGGCGCCGAATCCCCCGACGAACTCGGGCGCACCTGCCCCCTCCACGACCCGTCGACCATCGCCGCCGTCATCGTCGAGCCGATGGCCGGGTCGACCGGCGTGCTGATCCCGCCCAAGGGCTACCTCGAGCGGCTGCGCGCCATCTGCGACAAGTACGGCATCCTCTTGATCTTCGACGAGGTCATCACCGGCTTCGGCCGCCTCGGCGCCCCCTTCGCCGTCGACTTCTTCGGTGTGAAGCCGGACATGTTCACCATCGCCAAGGGCATGACCAACGGCGTCATCCCGATGGGCGGCGTCTTCGTCCAGGGCAAGATCCACGACGCCTTCATGACCGGTCCCGAGCACATGATCGAGTTCGCCCACGGCTACACCTATTCGGGCAACCCGATCGCCTGCGCCGCCGGCATCGCCACCCTCGACACCTACGCGGAGGACGGGCTCTTGACCCGCGGTGCCGAACTCGGCGCCTATTGGGCCGATGCCCTGCATTCGCTGAAGGGCCTGCCGCACGTCATCGACATCCGCAACCTCGGCCTCATCGGCGCGGTGGAGCTGGAGCCGATCGCCGGCGAGCCGACCAAGCGGGCCTTCTCCTGCTTCCTCGACGCCTTCGAGCACGACCTCCTGATCCGCACCACCGGCGACATCATCGCTCTCTCCCCGCCGCTGATCATCGAGAAGTCGGACATCGACGAACTCTTCGGCAAGCTCGCCGACGTGTTGAAGCGGGCGGCGTGAGCCGACGCCGCCGGCCCGAACGGGTGACCGGCGGCTCTGCATCCGGGGACTTCCATCGATCGACGGGGCGGGCCATGCTCGCCCCGTCTCGCTTCGAGGAGAGTTTCATGAAGGGCAGTCAGGACTTCGCCGCCGATCCGCGCAACGCCACCGTCAAGGTCTGGCTGAACGGCGATCTCGTGCTGCGCGACGAAGCCAAGGTGTCGATCTTCGACGCCGGTTTCGTCCTCGGCGACGGCGTCTGGGAGGGGCTGCGGCTCCACAAGGGCGCGATGATGTTCCTCGACGCCCATCTCGATCGCCTGTTCGAAGGCGCCCGCGCCATCGCCCTCGACATCGGCCTGAGCCGCGACGAGATCGTCGCCGCGCTGCACGAGACCTTCGCCGCCAACGACATGCACGACGGCGTCCACATCAGGTTGATGGTGACCCGCGGTCTGAAGAAGACGCCGAACCAGGATCCGCGTCAGACCATCTCCAAGGCGACCGTGGTGATCGTCGCCGAATGGAAACAGCCGAGCCCGGAGATCCTCACCCGCGGCCTGAACCTCTCGACCGTGGCGATCCGCTGCACGCCGGCCGACATGTTCGACATGCGGCTCAACTCGCACAGCCGGCTGAACCTCATCACCGCGCTTCTCCAGGCGATCGAAGCCGGCGCCGACGAGGCCCTGATGCTCGACCCCCACGGCTTCGTGTCGTCGTGCAACGCCACCAACTTCTTCTTCGTCAAGGACGGGGAACTCCGGACCTCGACCGGCGACTACTGCTTCCACGGCGTCACCCGGGCCAACGTCCTGCGGCTGGCGCGGGCGAACGGCATCCCGGTGCGCGAGGCCAATTTCGTCCTGAAGGACGTGTGGTCGGCCGACGAGGCCTTCGTCACCGGCACCTTCGGCGGCCTGACCCCGGTCCGCGCCGTCGACGGCCGGGTGTTGCCGGCGGCGCTGCCGGGGCCGATGACCAACCGTCTCGCCCGCCTCTACGCCGAGATGAAGGACGCCGAAGCGGCCGCTGCCGCCGATCGTTGAGAGGCCGAGAAACGACACGACCGCCGTCGCGGGGCGCCGCGGCGGCGGTCGATGCATCTGGACCCTCGGCCTTCGATCTCAGGCGATGCGGCGCGCCGCCTCCAGCATGTCCTCGCCGTCCTCGGCGATCGGCGCCGCGGCATCGGCGACCGGCTCGACCTCGGCGGCCGGAGCGGTCTCGTGCGGGGCGCTCGGGTGCGGCGCCTTGAGTTCGGATTCGGCGATCCCTTCGACGTCCGGTCGATATTCGGGATGGACCGCCTGTTCGGCCAGCGCATCGAGGAGCTGCGGCACCTCCTTCGACGGCACCGCCTTGGAGAACAGGAAGCCCTGACCGAGGGTGCAGCCGAGGTCGCGCAGGATGTCGGCGTTGTTGTTGGTCTCGATGCCTTCCGCCGTGGTCGGCAGACCGAGCGAGCCCGAGAGGCCGATGATCGCCTTGACGATCATCCGGCTGTCGGCGTTGTCGCGCATCGTCTTCACGAAGGACTGGTCGATCTTGATCTTGCCGAAGGGCAGGACGCGCAGGTGGTGCAGCGACGAGTAGCCGGTGCCGAAGTCGTCGAGGGCGATCGAGATGCCCTGGTTCTTCAGCGAGGTGATGGTCTTCATCGCCTGCTCGTGGTCGACGACCAGCGCGTTCTCGGTGATCTCGAGCTCGAGGCGCTGGGGCGGGAAACCGACCTCGGTCAGCGTCTGGAGGATCTCCTGGGCGAGCCACGGGTTTTTGAAAGTCGAGCGGCGAGATGTTGACGGCGAGCTTGATGTTCGCCGGCCGGTCGCGCGCCGCGCCGCAGGCCCGCCGCAGGATGACCTTGGTCAGCTCGCCGAGCTTGCCCATCTCCTCGGCGATCGGGATGAACACCGACGGCGAGATCAGGCCGCGTTCGGGATGATCCCAGCGCGCCAGCACCTCGAAGCCGGTGATGGAGTTCGATTGAAGGTCGATGACCGGCTGGAAATGCGGCTGGATCTGGCCGGTGGCGATCGCCACTTCGAGATCACGCTCGAGCTGGGCGCGTTCGCGGATCGACATCTCCATGTCGTCTTCGAAGCTCGACAGGCCGCTGCCGCCGTCCGCCTTGGCGTATTGCAGCGCGATGTCGACGCGCCGCACGATCGAG
>CALMYM010000373.1 GCA_937873675.1 uncultured Alphaproteobacteria bacterium
CACCGGCGCGGTGAGAAGGCCGGCGGCCGCCGACTTCAGAAGGGTACGACGGGAAAGCAGGATCTTGGACATGCGAGGCCCTTTCGGTTCCGGTCGGCGGCGATTGTATGCAATGCCGACTTCTCGCCTCTGAGACTGGCAATCGCTGTGCCAATCGGCCGGCGTGGATCATCCACGAAGAGCCAGAATATGTAATAACAATCGACTGTAGAGAAATCCTGACAAATCGATTTCGCTCGCAGTGGCTCGCCTCACAATCGCGAAAGCCCGACGACGCCTGCCGATCGATCACCGATTTCGATCAGCATGCACAAAAAGTGATCATCATATACAATCTGAGCAGGTCGCGTCCGGAGCCCCGCTCCGTCGTCGTCGAAACCCACCCACGTCGCCGATGTGCCGGTTTCCGGCGGGCGTCACGACACCGGGGTGGTGCGGATGGACGCTTCGCGCGATCGGTGGTTTCGTTCTTGCTTGGACAAGCGTCGCGGGCGAGAGACTCGCGGCGATCGGGGTGATCATGGTCGAGACGAGCGAGATCGGTGGACGACTTTCCGGAGGGCCACGGCCGCGGCCTCGCCGCCGGGCGCGGCCGGAGGGCAAGACGCACGCCGAACGGTTGCGCCTCGAACTCGCCGACGAGATCGCCCGCGGCCGTCTGGAACCGGGAAGCGCGCTCGACGAGACGAGCCTCGCCGAGCGCTTCGGCGTGTCGCGCACCCCGGTGCGCGAGGCGCTGCGCGACCTCGCCGACGCCGGGCTGGTCGAGCACCGACCGCACCGCGGCGCCGTCGTCGCCATGATCGATGCCCGCCGCCTCGACGAGATGTTCGTGGTGATGGCCGAACTCGAGGCTCTGTGCGCCGGCCTCGCGGCGACCTCGATGACCGCCGCCGAACGTGCCGAACTCGACGCCATGCACGAGGAAGCCGCCGAGCTGGTGCGGCTCGGCGATCTCGCCGCCTATCGCGAGGCCAACGACCGGGTCCACGAGTTCATCTATGCCGCGAGCCACAATCCGTTCCTCGAGGAGACGGTGCTCGGGGTTCGCCGGCGGGTGTTGGCGTTCCGCCGCGCCCAGTTCCACGGACTGGGGCGACTGGCGGTCAGCCACGCCGAGCACGAGCGCGTGGTGCGCGCTCTGCAGCGTGGCGACCGCGAGGCCGCCGCGCGCGAGATGCGGGCTCATCTGACCTCGTCGGGCCGCTCCTTCAACGAACTGCACGACGGCGGCGCCTGAGCCGCGACGACGCGCAGATCACCCCACTCGCCGTAGGAAGGCGTCGAAGTAGGCGGCCAGCTCGTCGTGGGCGTCGAGCGGCAGGACATGGGCGACGTACTGGTCCGGCCGAACCACGACGATGCAGCCGCGGTCCCGATCGATCCCGCGCAGGTCGAAGATGTCCGGGCCGCGCTTGGGATCGGCGCAGAACATCTTCTCGTAGTCGTGCAACCCGAGACGACCCTTCGCCGGCAGCAGCAGCTCCGGCATCGCCTCGACGCGCAGGTCACGGTGACCCTGCTGGAACACGGCGCGGACGTCGATCACCGCGTCGACGTTCGCACCCTTCGCCGTGTGGCGACGCAGCGGCGAATTCGGCGAGGTGGTGAGGTGGTCGCAGAGCCTGCGGATCGGCGCGGCCGCATCGGCCGGGTCCTCGCGGCCGGCGAAGGCGAAGAGGCGCCAGCGGCCGTCCGCCTCGAAGGCCGAGATCAGTTCCATCGGCTTGGCGTCGCCCAGCCGGACGACCGGGGCGGAATGGAAGCGCGTGCCGATTTCGAAGCCGGAGGCGAGGTGCTGGTGGTCGCCGTGACCGGTGAGGAGCGAGGGAGCGTAGCGCGTCGCCACACCGGCGGTGTAGCGCCCGTGGGCGACGAAATAGCGTTGGATTTCCGCCGGTTCGACACCGTCCGGGTTGCTCGCGGACTTCACCGGAGCGCTCAGCATCGCCGCCCATTCGCGGTCGAAGTCGATGAGATTCTGAGCGATCTCGCGACGCTCGGCGGTGTAGGTGTGGAGGAACTCCGGCCCGCAGCGTCCGGCGAAGACGGCGGCGAGCTTCCAGCCGAGATTGAACGTGTCCTGCATCGAGACGTTCATGCCCTGGCCGGCCTTGGGGCTGTGGGTGTGGCAGGCGTCGCCGGCGATGAACACCCGCGGCGGACGGTGCGCCACCTGATCGTCCGGCACGTCGTCGAACTTGTCGGTGATCCGCTGGCCGATCTCGTAGACCGACCACCACGCCACCTCCTTCACCTCGAGCGTGTAGGGCTTCAGGATCCGCTGCGCCGCGGCGATGATGTGATCGACGGTGATGGCGCGCGCGGCGACGCGCTCGTTCTCGGCGAGCTTGTCCATCTCGACGTAGATGCGGACGAGATAGCCGCCTTCGCGCGGGATGAGCACGATACTGCCTTCCGAGGCCGAGCGGATCAGCGACTTCAGCCGGATGTCGGGGAAATCGGTGACGGCGAGCACGTCCATCACGCCCCAGGCCTGATTGGCGCTGTCGCCGTGCAGCGACCGGCCGAGCGACTGGCGCACGGCGGAGCGGGCGCCGTCGCAGCCGACGACGTAGCGGGCGCGCACCGTCTCGGTGCGACCGGCATGCTCGGGGTCGAGCCGCTCGAGCGTGACCGTCACCGGATGGGCGCCGAGATCGGCGGACTTCGACGGGTCGATCTTCAGATCGACGAGGCGCCGCGAATAGTGCGGCTCGAGCCGGTTCGGCGCGTTGCGCATGATGTCGAGGTAGAAGTCGTGCACCCGCGCCTGATTGAGGATGACGTGCGGATAGGGCGACAGCCCGTCCTCGACGTCCTGGACGCGGCCCTGGCGGACGATGCGGCCGCGATCGTCGTCGTCGGATTTCCAGAAGGTCGTCTCGTTGACCCAGTAGGCCTCGCGCTCGACCCGCTCGCGGAAGCCGAAGGCCTCGAACATCTCCATGGTGCGGCAGGCGATGCCGTCGGCCTTGCCATGGGTGAGCGGGCCGGCGGTCTGCTCGACGATCGCCACGCTGATCTCCGGGAAGGCCGAAAGCTGTGCCGCCAGCGTCAGGCCGGCGGGGCCGGTGCCGACGATCAGCACGTCGACCTCTTCGGGCAGCACGTCGGTGTTCGCCCCGGCGTTCACCGAAGCCGGCGCGATGTCGGGATCACCCACTCGGAATCCGTCGAGATGAAACTGCATGATGCCCCTCCCTCGTCCCGTCGTCGCGGGCTCGTTCTCCGTCGGTCCGTGCGCTTCGTGCGCAACCGCCACCGATCTTCGCTTCCCGTCGCGATCTTTCCGCCGATATCGTAGAAGACCCGAACGGCGGCGCGACGGCGTCGATAGTTCGTATACTAATCATATCCGCACTAGTCAATCTACGTACGGCGGATTTTCGCAGCATCGGGGTGAGCCATGTCCGACATGAACGACAAGCCGGGGCATCTGGCACGTCGCTTCCAGCAGATCGCGGTGGCGGTCTTCCACGCCGAGGTGGGCGCCGTCGGCTCGGATCTGACGCCGGTGCAATATGCCGCCCTGGCGGAAGTGGCCGGCCATCCGGGCATGGATCAGGCGACCCTCGCCGGCCGCATCGCCCTCGACCGCGCGACCATCACCGGGGTGGTCGATCGGCTGGAGAAGAAGGGCTACCTCGGCCGCGAGGTGAAGGACGACGACCGCCGGGCGCGGGTTCTGCGCATCACCGACGAGGGCCGGCGCGTCCTCGATACGATCGAACCTGCGGTCGACGCGGCGCAGAAGGCGATGCTCGCCGGGCTGGACGAGGCCGAAGCGGCGGAGTTCATGCGGCTGCTCGCCAAGGCGATCGCCGCGGCCAACGACCTCAGCCGAGCACCGCTGCGCGGCGCGTCGTCGCCGGAAACGGCGGAGTGACGGGCGCGCTCGGACCCCGCCGGTGCGAAGACCTCTGCCGCCGCTGACGAAATGTCGTTTGAAATTCCATTTCTTCGATCGATTAAATCGCTGTTCATTTCCCGACCGTATCCTGACGTCATGGATGTGAACTGGCGCAACAGCGAAGACCCGTTGGGCAAGACCCGCTTGGAGATCGCCAAGTCGCGAGGCGGCGGATGCGGGCCCCTCTTGAAGCCGCTGGCGGAACTGCACGCCGCCGGTCGGGGACGCGCGAGCCACTATGATGCCGCGCTCTACACCGAGACGGTGATCCATCTCCTCGGGCCGGCGACGCTGTTCGAACGCATGGCCTTCGCCGACACCGTCGCCGACATCGGCGGTCTGCCGGCCGGGGTTCTCGGCGCGCTTCTGCACGACGTCTATCTGGTGTCGCGGCCGATCATCGAACGGGCCCGCCTCAGCGACGACGAGCTGATGACCGTCATCGCCAAGGATCCGAGCGAATCGACCCTGCTGGTCATCGCCCAGCGCTCGGGGACGGGCATCCCGGTCACCGATCAGTTGGTCGAACTCGGCACCCTCAAGGTCCATCTGACGCTCGCCGCCAACGACGAGGCGAAGCTGTCGATCACCACCTTCGACTTCTTCTCCAACATGACCACGGCGCAGAACGACATGGATCTGGCGCTGGCCAAGCGCTCCGACCTGCCGGTGTCGATCGCCAAGGCGCTCTATCAGCGCGTCTCCGAACGCGCCGCCCGTCGGGTCGAAGAGATGATGATCCGCGACAGCAACCGCGGTCGCCGCTTCCTCGCGCTCAGCCGCTGAAGCCGCTCGCCGCACGGCGGGCCGGTCTCGACGAACCCCTCGATCCGATGCGACCATGGCGGTCGGTGCGGGCCTTTCCGCGTGCCCCCTTCAGATCGTGGATGGATGGTTGCGATGACCGACGCTCCCCTGTCGCCGTTCCCCAACACGTTTCGCGCGGCTCTGCGGGCACGCGATCGGCTGATCGGCGTCTGGTGCTCGCTCGCCAGTCCGATCACGGCGGAGATTCTCGGGCTCGCCGGGTTCGACTGGATCCTGCTCGACGCCGAACATGCGCCCAACGACGTGCTGTCGTTGATCCCTCAGCTGATGGCGCTGAAGGACAGTCCGTCGGCGCCGGTGGTGCGTCCCGCCTGGAACGACACGGTGCTGATCAAGCGCCTGCTCGATGCCGGCTTCCACAATTTCCTCGTCCCCTTCGTCCAGTCGGCCGAGGAGGCGAGGGCGGCGGTGGCGGCGACGCGCTATCCGCCGGCCGGCGTGCGCGGCGTGTCGGTGGCGCAGCGCTCCAATCGTTACGGCACGGTCGCCGACTACCAGAAGCTCGTGAACGACAACATCGCCGTGGTGGTGCAGATCGAGAACGCCGCCGGCGTCGAGGCGGCGGCCGAGATCGCGGCGGTCGACGGTGTCGACGCGCTGTTCGTCGGGCCCTCAGATCTCGCCGCTTCGCTCGGCCATCTCGGCGATGCCGGTCACCCGCAAGTCCAGGCGGCGATGGCGCGGGTCTTCGCCGCGGCGGCGGCGGCCGGGAAGGCGAGCGGTATCCTCGCACCCGTCGAGGCCGATGCCCGTCGCTATCTCGAACAGGGTGTGAGTCTGGTCGCCGTCGGGTCGGACCTCGGCAGCTTTCGCAATGCCACCAAGGCGTTGCGCGACAGGTTCCGTTGAGACCGAGGCCGCCGGACGGACGCCGGGCTCCCAACACCGCCATGATGCCGCCGTCGACGTAGATGATCTGGCCGCTGATGTAGTCGGAGGCCGGCGCGGCGAGGAACACCACGGTTCCCACCACGTCCTCCGGCTTGCCCCAGCGCCCCGCCGGCGTGCGCCGCTTCACCCAGCCGTCGAACTCGGGATCGTTCATCAGCGCCGTGTTCATCTCGGTGGCGATGTAGCCGGGTCCGACGGCGTTGACGGTGATGCCCTTCGCCGCCCATTCCGCCGTCATCGACCGGGTCAGCATCTTGATACCGCCCTTCGCCGCCGTGTAGGGGGCGACGGTGGCCCGCGCCAGTTCGCTGGTCAGCGAACCGATGTTGACGATCTTGCCGTAGCCGCGCGCCACCATCCGCCGCGCCGCCTCGCGTCCGACGACGAAGGCCGAGGTGAGGTTCACCTCGATCACCCGGCGCCAGTCGGCGGTCTCGAGCTCGAGGATCGGCTTGCGGAACTGGATGCCGGCGTTGTTGACCAGGATGTCGACCGCGACGCCGGCCGCGTCGAGCGCGGCGAAGGCGGCCTCGATCGCCGCCTCGTCGGTGACGTCGAAGGGCGCCTCGTGGACGGTGTGGCCCTTCGCCCGGAGATCGCTGGCGGTCGCGGCGACGCCCGCCGCCGTGCTGCCGTTGATCACCACCGCGGCGCCGGCTTCGGCCAGGCCTTCGGCGAAGCTGCGGCCGAGGCCGCGGGTCGATCCGGTGACGAGCGCGGTGCGGCCGGTGAGGTCGAAGGCTCGAGCGATCATCTGGCTCATCCTCGCAGTTCGGAGCGCCGGACGCGCAGGTCGGTGCGTTCGTAGACGGCCGGCAGCAACTCGGTGCAAAGGCCGACGCCCTCCATCGGCAGGACGCGACCGTTCTCGATCTTCGGCATCTCGGTGACCAGTTCGCGGTACCAGCCGGTGTAGAAGGCGCGCACCGATTCCTGGATCAGCGTGTTGGGCGTGGCGAGCGAGGAGTGGACCGCGGCGACGTAACCGATCGGCCCGGTGCAGTCGTGCGGCGCATAGGGGCGGTGCCAGGTCTCGGCCAGGGCCGCGATCTTGCGACCCTCGGTGAGGCCGCCGGTCCAGGCGAGATCGGTCATCACCACCTGGATCGCGTCCTGCTCCAGCATGTCCTTGTAGGGCCAGCGCGAGCCCAGCGTCTCGCTGGCGCAGACCCACACGTCGGTCGCCGCCGAATATTCGGCGAGCGCGGCGGGCGAGTTCATGCGGATCGGATCCTCGTACCAGGTCGGCGCGTAGTCCTCGAGGACGCGGGCGATCTTCTTCGCCGTCGGCAGGTTCCACAGGCAGTGGAACTCGACCATGATCTCGATCCGGTCGCCGACCGCCTTGCGAATTTTTTCGAAGGGTTGCACGGCTTTCTTCATCTGCTCGGCGGTGATGAAGAGGCCGTTGTTCTCGATCGCCGCGGGGTCGAAGGGCCAGATCTTCATGGCCGGGATGCCCTGCTCGAGCAGGCTCTCGGCGAGCGCTCCGGCGTCGGTCATGAAGGCCTTCAGATCCTCGTAGGGACCGTCGGTGCGATCGAGGTTCCAGGTGTCGACCGGCTTGATCTTGTGAGAGCGGACGTAGCCGTAGCCGGCGCAGGTGTTGTAGACGCGCACCCCGTCGTGGCAGAGGCCGCCGAGCATCTGGTGCACCGGCTGACCGCAGACCTTGCCGAAGATGTCCCACAGCGCGATGTCGATCGCCGAGGCCGCGCGATATTCGGCGCCGGTCGAGGACTGGGCGAGCGGCAGGTTGACCATGTCGCGGGCGATCGCCTCGATGTGCAACGGATTTCGCCCGAGAAGCCGCAGGCTCAGCGTGTCGTGGATGTGGGCCTCGACCGCGCCGGCGCCGTAGAAGGTTTCGCCGAGACCGATCACGCCGGCGTCGGTGTGGATGTGGACCCACAGCAGATTGGCGAACTCGTCGAGGCGCAGCGTCTCGATCTTGGTGATCTTCATCGGGCTCTCCTCCCGCCGAGATTCTCCGCCTCGGCTCTCGTTGTCGTTCAATCGTCGGCCTCATCGCGCACCGGCGCGAGGCCGGGCCGGACGACGTTGACGAGCGAACTCCCGTCGAGACGACGGACGACGTTGTCGGCGATGACGGCGCGACGGCGGGCGACCGTGCCTTCGGTCCAGCCCGACATGTGCGGGGTCATCACGATGTTGGGGAGTTCGTGGAAGGGCAGGTTCGAGGGGTGCGGCGTCGGCTCGGCGGCGCTCGGATAGCGCCACCAGGTGTCGATCACCGCGCCGGCGATGCGACGGTCCCGCAGCGCCTCGTAGAGCGCCCGCTCGTCGATGGTGGCACCACGGCCGACGTTGAAGACCACCGCGTTCGGCCGCATGGCGGCGAAGGCGGCGGTACCGACCATGCCGGTGGTCTCGGGCGTCGCCGGCACCGAGACGACGAAGAAATCGGCCGCGCCCCAGAAGGCGTCGAGCCGGTCGAGGGTGAAGGCGAGATCGATGTCCTCGTCGGCCGCGACCCGGCTGCGATTGGCGACGACGACACCCATGTCGAAGGCCCGGGCGCGCCGGGCGATCGCCTTGCCGATGTGGCCGTAGCCGAGGAGGCCGATGGTCTTGCCCGCCATCTCCGGGTGGAGACGAGCCGGCGCACCCGACTGGTACGACCAGACACCGCGGCGCAGGTCGGCATCGGCGGCGGTGAGCGGCACGTGGCGGGCGAGCAGCGCCGCGAAGACGTATTCGGCGATCGCCTGTTCGTGGCCGAAGCAGTTGCAGACCGCGGCCTCCGCCGGCAGCGCCGCGAGATCGACCGCGTCGTAGCCGGCGCCGGGGACGTGGAAGAGCGACAGCCGTTCGGGTCGCGGCAGGCTCGCGTCGAACTTGACGCCGACGATCACGTCGGCCTCGGCATAGGCGGCGACGTCGGCCGGGTCGGTCAGCGCTTCGGGCAGCACGCGGATCTCGGCCGGGCGGTCGAGGAGCGCGGCGAAGCCGGGTTCGAAGGACGCGGCGTTCTCGCCGTGGAAGACGATCTTCGGCAACATCGACGGGCTCCGATCCTTCAGGCGCCGAGCAGGGGTTCGATAGAACAGTCGAGGAGGCGCGGATCGAGCCCGGTCTCCATGACGTCGAACATGCGGTCCACGTGATCGACGAGGGCGTCGGAGGCGGCGCCGGCCTTCTCGACGTCACGCTTGGCGATCGCCGCGAGAAGCGCGAGGTGGACGTCGACCGTCTCGCCGAGATCGATGTGATCGGTCATGAAGCGGTGATGGATGTAGCCGATGCGGCGGAAGATGGTGTGGAGCGGCCTGAGCGTGTGCTCGAGGAACGGCTCGCCGGCCGCCGCCAGGATCAGCGCATCGATGCGGCGGTCGAGGGCGTTGAAATCGTCGAGGCCGATGGTGTCGCGCTTGTCGCGCAGCAGTCGCTCGATGTGCAGCATCTGATTGCGGTGCGACAGGCTCGCCCGCTCGGCCGCGAGCTTCACCTCGAATCGCTCGATGTCGCGTCGGAGCCGCAGCAGCAGCCGTTCGCGGGCGAGATCGATCGGGGCGATCTGCAGGCCATGGCGCGGGCGGATGATGATCAGCGTGTCGGCGGCGAGCCGGTTCACGGCATTGTGTACCGGGGTGCGGCCGAGGCCGGTCAGCTCCTGGAGCTCCTGAAGGTTGAGGTTGCGCCCCGGCTTCAGCTCGCAGGTGACCAGCTTCTCTTCGATGCGCTGATGCGCCAACTCGAAGAAATTGACGCGATTGCGCCGCCGCGGCGTGGCGTCGTCCGCCGCCGGAACCAGTTCCACGACCGTCGAACCCGCAGGCATGCCCGGCCTCCCTCGTCTCGGCCCTCGTGACGGGACCGTTCGACGACGCATAAGACATGTTGTGATATATTACAAGATGTGTCATCGAAACGGTATCGAACGGTCACGGCCGCGATCCGGAATTCCGGAGGAGCCGTCGCCGAGGACCCGAGGTCGGGAGGAGAGCCCATGCGCGCCGTCGTCGTTCACGCCCCCAAGGACCTGAGGCTCGACGAGTTTCCCGATCCGGCGCCCGGCCCGGGCGAGGTCCGGGTGAAGATCGGCGCCGGCGGCATCTGCGGCTCGGACCTCCACTACTACCACGACGGCGGTTTCGGCACGGTCCGCATCCGCCAGCCGATGGCGCTCGGCCACGAGATCGCCGGTGAGGTCGTCGCGCTCGGCGAGGGGGTCTCCCACCTCGCCATCGGCACCCGCGTCGCGGTCAATCCGAGCAAGCCCTGCGGCACCTGCGTCCACTGTCGCGAGGGCCGGCGCAACCAGTGCCTCGACATGCGCTTCATGGGCTCGGCCATGCGCTTCCCCCATGTCCAGGGCGGCTTCCGCGAATATGTGACGGTCGACGACTTCCGCGCCGTGCCGGTGTCCGACCGCACGACGCTCGCCGAAGCCGCGATGGCCGAGCCGCTGTCGGTCTGCCTGCATGCCGCGGCGCAGGCCGGCGCGCTCTTCGGCAAGCGCGTGCTGGTGACCGGCACCGGGCCCATCGGCGCGCTGATGGTGCTGGTGGCGAAGACCGCCGGCGCCGCCGAACTGGTGGCGACCGACGTCGCCGACAAGCCGCTCGAGGTGGCCCGCCGGCTCGGCGCCGATCACGCCATCAACGTCGCGACCGACGCCGGGGCGCTCGATCCCTGGAAGGCCGGCAAGGGCGTCTTCGACGTGGTGTTCGAGGCCTCGGCCAATCAGTCGGCGGTGCGCTCGGCGCTCGACATGCTCCGGCCCGGCGGCATCCTGGTGCAGCTCGGCGTCGGCGGCGACATGAGCCTGCCGATCAACGTCATCGTCGCCAAGGAGCTGCAGATCCGCGGCACCTTCCGCTTCGATCCCGAGTTCGAACTGGCCGTCCGCCTGATGGGCGAGGGTAAGATCGACGTCACCCCGGTGATCAGCGCCTCGATGCCCTTCGGCGCCGCGGTCGAAGCCTTCGAGCTGGCGAGCGATCGCTCGCGCGCCATGAAGGTGCAGCTGACGTTCTGAACGGAACCCGGTCCGATCGCTATTCGGCCGAGCCGCGCCCCGGCCAGGGCAGCACGGCGCGCCGATCGACGGAGAGCGGCACCACGCCGGTTTCGGCCGAGGTGGTGTCGTCGATCCAGTTGCAGGCGGCGACCTGCCGCTTGCGCGCCTCCATCCGGGCCTGACGCTCGGCGACGAGACCGGCGCGTTCGTCGAGCGGCGCGTGCGCCCGCGGCTCGAACCGGCCGGCGAGGAAGGCGTCGCGGTCGAGAAGATCGATCCGCCGCTCGCCGAGCCTGACCCACAGCAGATCCCCGGTCACCAGCGCGCCGATGCCGCCGCCCTCGTGGGCCTCCGGCGTCACGTGGCCGATGCAGGCGCCCTTGGTCACCCCCGAATAGCGGCCGTCTGTCATCAGGATCGAGGTGCGCTCCAGCGTCCCCTGGTGGCGCAGGTAGGTCGAGGGTGCGAACATCTCCGGCATGCCGAAGGCCTTCGGTCCCTGACCGGCGATGACGAAGGCGAAGGCGAGGGTGCCCTTGACCACCATGGCGGCGAGGTCGTCGCCGGCATCGCCGCCGTTGATCGCCCTGAGCCGATCGGTCAGCGCCGGCGGCAGATCCATCGTCCCGCACAGCGTCTTCACCAGATCGGTCGAGCGCAGCTCGCCGTTGCACACCGTCTCGTTCTCGTAGTGGCGGACGAGGAAGACGCGGCCGTCGAAACGGGCGACCTGCTCGCTCGACATGCCGGCGACCTTGAGGATGCAGGACGAGAAGAAGTTGCCGGCGAGGACGTCGGTGCCCGAGCGGGCGCGGATCGGCTTCGTCCGGATCACCGAACGCTCTTCGGGCAGCTCCGGCGACACCGCCACCGGGAGTGCCGCGACACGCTCGCGCCACGTCCGGCCGGTCACCGTCGGCGCATCGAGATCCATCGGCACGCCGAGATCGTCGAGCACCTTGTAGATGCTGTCGATGCCGTGGTGGAAGCCGGCCGCCGCCTGCTCCGCCAGCACGAAGGTGTCGCGCCCCTCGGTCAGCGAATGGGCGAAGATGTCGGGCACCGGGTGGGCGTCGGAGAGGCGGGCGTAGTCGAAGAGGCTCACGTCGTAGCCGGCGTGGCGCATGATGCAGGGCATGTGCAGCATCAGGTTCGACGACGAACCGGTGGCGCCGTGGATGCGCACCGCGTTGGCGTAGTTCGCCGCCAGGATGTCGCAGAGCGCCAGCTCCGGCTTGTTGATCATGCGGAAGAGCGCGTCGACGCTCGACGACACGAGATCGAGCCCCGGTTCCTCCATCAGCAGTTCGGCGCCGCGCGGCACCAGTCCGAGGGCGGAGACCAGGGTACGCGACGAGTTGCCGGTGCCGTTGAAGGCGCAGACGCCGCCCTTCTCGTCGCAGGTGGCGACCGCCAGCTCGTTCAGGATCGCATCGGCCTCGGCGCGCCCGACGATGCCATGACCGACTGCGCGTTCGAGCTGGCCGAGGAAGGCCTCGTCCGACGAACACTGCAGGATGTAGCGGCAGTTCTCTTCGATGTCGGCGGCGAGCTGGGCATCGCCGATGGCGCGGGCCTTGTCCTGGATCTCGGCGAGCCGAGCGCGGGTCGCCGTGGGGATGCGGCCGCCCTTGAGGACGTGCGAGGGCACGAAGACCGCCCACACCGGCGCCGTGCCGCGCTCCGGTTCGCGACGCGCCCGATCGGCGGCGGCGAGGCCCGAAAGGATGCCGGCCGGGGTCTTGTCGCAGCCGGAGAGCACATAGGCCGCGTGGTAGGAATGGCCCTCGAAATTGATGTTCACCGCCATGGCGCTGTGGTTGCGCGAGGCGAGCGAGTAGCTCTGGCCGATGTTCGACTGGGCGGTGCCGTCGCAGATCACCGGGATGCCGAAGGTGAAGGGCACGCCACCGTTCTGCCAGACGCGGGCGGCGGCGCGCAGCATGTGCTCGTGGTCGAGGAGATGGGCGGGGTGATCGGGCGAGCCCTGGATGATGCAGATGCGCGGCCGGTTGGCGGCGAGCCGCGCCACGATCTCGGCGAGGCCGAAGTCGCCGAGCCCGGCGAAGTCTGGGTCGCCGGCGAGCAGGGCCTCGGCCCGGCGCAACAGCGCCCGGACCGTGATCGGCTCGTTGGAGAGGCCCTGGATGCAGTGGCGATAAGGGTTGGCGGTCTCGGCGACGACGAGATCGGCGAACTCGGAAACGGGAACCTGGGCTCGTTTGTCCGTCATGCGCGGGGCTCCTGAAATCGCGAGAGGCCGTAGTACAGAAACAGGAGATCGGAAAGAGGGATGTCGTCGTCGCAGCGACCATGAACCCGACCGGGATCTGCGCTCCCCTCGACCGCGTCAGAAGACCTTTCCCGGATTGAGCAGGTTCTTCGGGTCGAATGCCGCCTTGAGCCGGCGCATCGCCTCGATCTCCACGGGCGAGCGGGTGAGCCCCAGATATTCCATCTTGGAGACGCCGATACCGTGCTCGGCCGAGATGGTTCCCCCGAACTCCCCGACGAGGCCGTAGACGATGTCGCAGATCTCGTGTTTCGGCTGCTCGGCCGTACTGCGATCACGCGCCACGATGTGCAGGTTGCCGTCGCCGACGTGGCCGTAGAAGAGCGCCGCCATATCCGGGATCGCGTCGCGCAGCGCGACGCGGCAGGCGGTGACGAAGGCATCCATCCGGCCGATCGGCAGGCCGATGTCGAAGGGCACGTGGGCGCCGAACGTCCGGGGGAATTCCGAGACGGCGTCGCGGACTTCCCAGAACGCTTTCAGATCGCCGATCGAACGGGCGACGACAGCATCGGCGAGCAGTCCGTCCTCGGCCGTCGATTCGAGGAAGCCGTCGAACTTCGCCCCGTCGTGGTCGTCGTCTGTGCCCTGCACCTCGACGAGCACGTAGAACGGATGGCCGGCGGCGAGCGGCATGCGCAGGCCCGGCGTGGTGGCGATCAGCTCCCAGTAGTCGGCCCACATCACCTCGAAGGCGGAGAGCATCGAGCCGAGGTCGCGCCGCGCCCGCGACAGGAGCGCGACGACCGCCGCGAAGTCCTCGACGGCGCAGACGGCGGCCGAGGTGAAGACCGGCGCCGGCGAAAGCCGCAGCACCGCCCGGGTGACGATACCGAGCGTACCCTCCGAGCCGATGAAGGCCAGCTTCACGTCGTAGCCGGCGTTGTTCTTGATCATCCGGTTGAGGCCGGTGATCACCGTGCCGTCGGCGAGTACCACTTCGAGACCGAGCACCAGATCGCGGGTCATGCCGTAGCGGATCACCCGGTTGCCGCCGGCGTTGGTGGCGATGTTGCCGCCGATGGTGCAGGAGCCGCGGGCGCCGAGATCGAGCGGCATGTAGAGGCCGTTCGCGGCCGCCGCCGTCTGCACCGTCTCGAGCGGGGTGCCGGCGCGCACCGTGACGGTGGCGCCGGCGACGTCGATCTCCTCGATGCCGGTCAGACGCTCCAGCGACAGGGCGACGGCGCCTTCGATCGGCCGCGCCCCGCCGCACAGCCCGGTGAGCCCGCCCTGTGGCACCACCGCCAGATCGTGCCGGTGGCAGATCCGCAGCGCCTCCGAGACGTCGGCGGTCGTGGCGGGGGGGGGGGGGGGGAGCGGGGCAACCCCCCGAAAATCCCCCCCTTCCGGGGGGGCCTTCTCTCGGCACCCCTCCCACCGCCGGGGCGGCAGGTGCGACGGTCGAACGCCGCAGCGAGCGCGGCGTGGCCCGGTCCCGACGAGGCGGGTGAGGCTGTCGTCATGCGGTCCCACCCGCCGCCGGCAGATGGGCGCATTCGGGCACCGGCGAGGTCACCTTGCCCTCGCCGAAGAAGCGCAGCAGGTTCTCGACCGTCAGATCGCCCATGGCGCGGCGGGTCTCCACCGTGGCGCTGCCGACGTGCGGCAGGAGGACGACGTTGTCGAGCGGGAAGAGCTCCGCCGGGACGTGCGGCTCGTCGGCGAAGACGTCGAGGCCGGCGGCGCCGAGACGCCCGTCGAGGAGCGCGGCGACCAGCTCCGGCTCGTCGACGACGCTGCCGCGGGCGATGTTGATCAGCGTGCCTTCGGGCCCGAGCGCCTCGATCACGGCGCGGCCGATCAGCTTGGTCGTAGCCGCGCCGCCGGGGGTGATGACGACGAGGAAGTCGACGTCGCGCGCCATCTCGACCAGATCGGCGTAGTGGCGCCAGGGGACGTCGGCGCGCTTGCGCCGCGTGTGATAGGCGATGTCGCAGTCGAAGGCGGCGACGAGTTTGTGGGCGATGGTCTCGCCGATGCGCCCGAGCCCGACGATGCCGACCTTCTTGCCCTCGATCGACTGCGTCAGTTGAGCCGCGCCGAAACCGGACCATTTGCCGGCCCGCACATAGGCGTCGTCGCGGACGATGCGCCGGGACACCGCGAGCATCAGGGCGATGGCGGTGTTGGCGACGTCCTTGTTGAGGACGTTCGGCGTGTGGGTGACGACGATGCCGCGCGCCGCTGCGGCCTTCGCGTCGATCGCGTCGTAGCCGACGCCGAAACAGGAGATGATCTTCAGGTTCGGCAGTCGCGCCATGATCTCCGGCTTCAGCCCGTCGTGACCGTTGGTGGCGACGGCCTCGATCGCCGCGCCGTTCGCGGCGAGATAGGCGTCCCAGTCCGCCGTCTCGGCACCCTTGTCCACCACGAAGGCGTCTTCGAGAGCGGCGAGGACCCGCGGTGTGGTTCTTCCGACGAGCAGCAGACGAGGCTTCATGGGAGGGATCTTCCTTCCTCGGATCGGTCAGTAGGTGGCGCGGCCGCCGGAGATGTCGAAGACGCCGCCGGTGGTGAACGAATTTTCGCGTCCCGCGAGCCAGCAGATCAGCGAGGCGATCTCGTCGACCTCGACGAAGCGCCCGCGCGGGATCTTCGACAGCATGAAGTCGATGAACTCGGGCTTCATCTGATCGAAGATGCGGGTGCGCGCCGCGGCCGGGGTGACGCAGTTGACGGCGATGTCGAGCCCGGCGAGTTCCTTGCCGAGCGACTTGGTGAGGCCGATGACGCCGGCCTTCGACGCCGAATAGGCCGACGCGTTGGGATTACCTTCCTTGCCGGCGATCGAGGCGATGTTGACGATGCGGCCGTAGCCGGCGGCCTTCATGTGCGGCACCACCGCCTTGTTGGTGTGGAAGGTGCCGTCGAGATTCAGCGCCATGATCCGGCGCCATTCCTCGAGCGGATAGTCCTCCACCGTCGCGTTCATGCCGGCGATCCCCGCCGAATTGACCAGGATCGACAGCTTGCCGAGCTCACCGACCACCGCGTCCGCCGCACGCCGGCACGCCTCGAAGTCGGTGATGTCGACGATCTCCCCGGAGGCAGCCTCGCCCAGGGCCTCTCGGGCGGCGGCGAGCATCGCCTCGTCGACGTCCCACAGGCGGACCCGAGCGCCCGACGCGATCATGCGCCGGGCGACCGCCAGCCCGATCCCCTGGGCGCCGCCGGTGACGACGGCGACTTCGCCGGAGAGGTCGTAGGCGTTCATCTCAGTCGTCCGCCCGGACCTGCTGGCGCTGCGCGCCGAGGTTCTCGATGCCGAGTTCGATGACGTCGCCGGCCTTCAGGTAGACGGGCGTCGGCTTGATGCCCATGCCGACGCCGGGCGGGGTGCCGGTCGAGATCACGTCGCCGGGGGGGAGGGTGAAGAGGCTGGAGAGGGGGGCGATGATCTGGGCGACGGTGAAGACCATCGTCTTGGTGCTGCCGGTCTGGCGGCGCTGGCCGTTGACGTCGAGCCACATCGACAGGTTCTGCGGATCGGCGATCTCGTCGCGGGTGACCAGCCACGGGCCGGTCGGGCCGAAGGTGTCGCAGGACTTGCCCTTGGTCCACTGACCCGAGAGCGCCGTCTGGTAGTTGCGCTCGGAGACGTCGTTGATGACGCAGTAGCCGGCGACGTGGTCGAGGGCGTCGGCCTCCGAGACGTATTTCGCCTTCTTGCCGATCACCACGCCGAGCTCGACCTCCCAGTCGGTGGCGGTCGAGCCGCGCGGCATCACCACGTCGTCGTTCGGGCCGACGACCGCCGAGGTCGCCTTCATGAACAGCACCGGATGGGCCGGCAGCGGCAGGTTCGATTCGGCGGCGTGGTCGGCGTAGTTGAGGCCGATGCACATGAACTTGCCGATCGAGCCGACGCAGGGGCCGAGGCGGGGCGTCCCGGCCACCGCCGGCAGCGTGCGCGGGTCGAGCCCGGCGAGGCGGGCGGGGCCCTCCTCGGGAAGCACGTCGCCGGCGGAGTCGGCGCCAGGGGCCCCGAGGTCCCCCCGCGCGCCCCAGGCGCCGGAGGCCCGAGGCTTCTCTTCACCGGGGTTGCCGTAGCGGACGAGTTTCATGTCGGTTGCCTTTCGAGGATCGCGGTGTCGGCCGGGACGGGCCGGTTCGGGTCAGTGGTTGTCGCGCGGCACGTGGCGCGCGGCGATGTCGCGGTAGCATTCCGAGCCCCGCAGCGTCATGCCGCGGGAGAAGGGCTCGACCCGCTCGCGGAAGATCTCCTGCCACGGCGACTGGGAGGCGGGAACGGGGAAGCCGCCGCCGGCCGCGAGCGCCTCACGACGTCGGGCGATCTCGTCCTCCGGGACGAGCATGTCGACGACGCCCTTCTTCAGGTCGATGCGGACCCGGTCGCCGGACGCGAGCAGTGCGAGACCGCCGCCGTCCGCCGCTTCCGGCGAGGCGTTGAGGATCGAGGGTGAGCCGGACGTGCCCGACTGGCGGCCGTCGCCGACTCAGGCGAGCATGGTGATGCCCTTCTCCAGCAGGTAGGACGGCGGCCGCATGTTCACGACCTCGGCGCCGCCCGGATAGCCGATCGGCCCGGCGCCGCGCATGACCAGGATGCAGGTCTCGTCGATGGCGAGGCTCGGGTCGTCGATGCGGGCGTGGAAGTCCTCGGGTCCC
>CALMYM010000374.1 GCA_937873675.1 uncultured Alphaproteobacteria bacterium
CCGACCTGCGCTCCACCGGCGAGAACGCCCCGAGCCACCGGGTCCTGGTCGGCCGTGCCGAGATCGGCGCCGCCTGGTCCAAGCGTTCCGGCGAAGGTCGCGACTACCTCGGGCTCAAGCTCGACGATCCGAGCTTCAACGCTCCGATCTACGCCAACCTCTTCGACGACGAGGACGGCGACACCTTCTCGCTGATCTGGTCCCGTCCCAACGGGCGCCGCGGCGACTGAGCCGCCGACCGAGGTCCTGGCCTTCGGGCCGGGGCCTCGATCCGCATCCTCTGAGGAGGAGGCCTGGTCGCAATGTGGATACCGGCCGGTGGAGGCCGGTCAGTCGCGGATGTGCCGTCCGACGTAGCCGCGGCGGCGTTTCGAATGCTCGAGACGGGCGAACGATCCGGTCGCGTCGGCCGGCCCGTCGAAGTTCTCGATCTTCATTCGAGATGCTCCGCCGATCCGCCCCCAAGTGCGGACGAGCGAGACGCCGCCGAAGAGGTTCGGCTCGATCGAAAGCCGATAGAAGCGCGCCATGTTGCGCGCCGGATCGATGCGGTGGAGGAGGAGGGGCTCGGGCGTCATGAAGCGAGTCTCCTCTGAGCCCGTATCCACGTCCAACGAGAGTTCGGAATCGATCGAGGGCGATCGATTCACGTCGTCGATGGTTCGCTCGATCGTGGGTCGGCAGCCCCGCCGACTCCGCTCGATCGCTCGAAGCGGTTCTCGGCGACGCACGCCTTCATGTCGTCGCGGCGGAACCAGATGGCGCGGCCACAGCGCAGCGGAGGATTGCCGGCGGGGAAAACCATCTGCCCGGTCGCGGGCATCCGCATCACCTCGTGAGGGAGGATCAGCGGTCGCCGGACGAGTTGCCGCGAGCGCGTCGTCGAAGCACCGGCGGCACGGGACGAACGGCTGACCTGATCGACCTCGACGGTCGTATCGCCACAGCGCTTGGCGACCCATTCCGCCGTCTCGGGATCATTGATCGCCGCGAAGGAGACCCAGGAGGCGGACTCGAACCATTTCGAGGAGGCGTCGCGGCCACCCCAGGCCTCGCGCATCTGCCCGATCGATTGGAAGAGGAGGAGGAGCGAGATCCCGTATTTGCGGCCGGCGTCACGCGCCGTCTCGAGCAGCGCCATGAAGCCGAGGCGCGCGACCTCGTCGAGGAGGAAGAGCGTGCGGTCGCCCACACGACCGTCACGATTGACGATCGCCGTCATCAGAGCGCCGACGACGACACGGGCGAGCCCGGGATGGGTCTCGAGCGTCTTGAGGTCGAGGGCGAGGAAGACGTCGATGCCGCCGTCGGCGATCTCGTCGGTCGCGAAACTCGATCCAGAGACGAGGGCGGCGAGGGCGGGATAGGAGAGCCAATGGGTCTCCTTGGCGGCGGAGGCGTAGACCCCCGAGAAGGTCTCCGGCGTCATGGCGATGAAGGGGGCTACGTTCTCGCGAACGAAGGCGGAGTTCGACCGATCCCAGATCGCCTGCAGGCGCTCACGCAGTTTCGGTTCGGGCTCGGCGAGGTTCTCGCGCACCCGTCGCAGCGTCCGTTCGTGCTCCGACGTGTGGCCGGAGAGGCAGACGTCGGCGATGAGCGCCGTCAGGAGCTGAAGCGCGGCGGCGCGGAAGAAGTCGTCACGCAGCGACGCGCGATTGCCGACGTCGGTGACGATCCACGAGGCGACGGCGGCGATGTCCTCCTCGCGGGTAGCACCCCACCGGCCGATCCAGTCGAGCACGTTGAAGCCGACCTCGGGGGTCTTCGGCGAGAGGACGAAGACGGTGCGCCCGCGTCGCCGGCGGTGCTCGGCGACCATCGGCGCAACCTCGTTGGAGGGATCGAGAGCGACGAGACCGGCACCCCAGCGCAGCGCGGTCGGGATCGTCACCGAGGTGGTCTTGAAGCCGCCGGAGCCTGCGAAGGCGAGACCGTGACCGGAGCCGAAGGCGCCGTCGAAGGCGAGGAGGGGGGCGATCCCGCCTCGCCCCCAAGTCGATCGATCATCGGCCCGAAACGGTCGCCCGGCGCCGTCGAGATCCGGCCGATGTCGCTCGCCGACGACGATGCCGCCGGTCGGCGGGAACATTCGCTCGGCTTCGGCGAGGCTCATCCAACGGGCATCACCATGGATCGCGCGCGACCGCGTCGCGCGTTTCGGCCCCGAGGGCGGGAACCCGGCCTCGCCGCGCAACGCGATGCGCGAAGCGAAACCGGCGGCGATCAGAAGGGTGAGGATGCCGATGGCGATGCCGGGATCGAACGACCGAAGGATATTCGCCGAGGCCTGGGCGATCGCGGGAGACCGATCGTCCGTGAGCACCGCGACGATTCCGATCGCCGCCACACCCAAGGAACCGATCGCGACGCCCCCGCCGATCGAACGGATCGATCGTGCGCCTCGTGCCGCGAAGAGGGTGATCACCGCGATCGTCGCGGCGAGCACGAAGGGCAGAGCGACCGAGCCGACTTCGGCGAGGTGCCGCGCCGTCGGTGTAGCCCCGAGCCGGGCGACCCACGCGGTCTGACCGCGAGACACCGCGAAGGTGGCCACGACGAGAGCGGCGGGCCATGCACCGGCGACGAGATCAGACGGCTTCATCGCCGAAGGCCCGGTTGCCGATCGCCTGAAGTCTGCCACGCTCGTTCGGATCGTTCGCCATCCGCTCGGTGGCATCGATCAACGCGCCGAGGATCACCGATCGCTTCTCGAGGCGGAGACCGGCCTTCACGATCAGGCCGCCGAGCTGGATCTTCTCGCGCGTTTCCTTGCGACGCGCCTCGGCGGTCTCACGGCGTTCCATGCGCGAGAGCCTCCTCGTCGTCGCTCGGAGCCGGCCGAGTTTCGACCGTCGGATGCGAGAGCGGCTGCGGTCGCCGTTCTCTCCCACCCCCACGAAACGTCGCGACCATTTCCTCGAAGGTGGAGATCATCACCGCCTCGTCGATCGCGAGATCGCCGAGCCCGGCCCTCAGGGCGAGCCGGCCGATGCGTTCGGCCTCGCGGGTCTCGGTCGCCTTCAGCTGTTCCTGAAGGCGCGCGATCTCCTCGCGAATGCGGGACGACGGTTTCTTCATGCGGGGCCTCGGTCGGTTGCGTTCTCGTGTTCCGAGGATGAGCCGAGGGAGCATCGAGCGCAGCCCGGCGAATGTGACGGGTCGCCGGAGGCGAGGTTTCGGTCGAGGATCGCGCCGTTCGGCGAAGAGGTCCGAAGGGCGCAGTCATACGTCGCGGAGGCGACGTCGAGGTCGGCCTTCGGCAAGGGATGTCCAAGAGGCCGAGCGCTCGGGACGACTTCTCGATCGAGGACCGATGGTTCGATGGCGATCACACATTTCACGCCGAGGATGATCGGACGGGCGAGCGGCCGCAGCGCCGTGCTCGCCGCCGCCTATCGCCACACGGCGCGGATGGAGCACGAGGCCGAGGGGCGCGTCGTCGACTATTCGCGTAAAGTGGGCATGGTCCACGAGGAGTTCGTGCTGCCGCCCGACGCGCCGGCATGGGTGAAGGCGCTCGTCGCCGATCGTTCGGTCGCCGGCGCCTCGGAAGTGTTCTGGAACCGGGTCGAAGCCTTCGAGACGCGCCGCGACGCGCAACTCGCCAAGGAGACCGTGATCGCATTGCCGGTCGAGCTGACGCGCGATCAGAACATCGACCTCGTCCGCGCCTTCGTCGAAACCGAGATCCTCGCCCGTGGTCGCGTCGCCGATTGGGTCTATCACGACGACCCCGGCAATCCGCACGTCCACCTGATGACCAGTCTGAGGCCGCTCGTCGAGACGGGCTTCGGCGACAAGAAGGTCGCGGTCGTCGGCGACGACGGTCGGCCGCTGCGCAATGCCACCGGCAAGATCGTCTATCGGCTCTGGTCGGGCGACAAGACCGATTTCCTCGCCGAGCGCCGAGCTTGGATCGATCTCCAGAACGTCCACCTCGCCAAGGCCGGTCTCGACGTCCGGGTCGATGGTCGATCGCATGCCGAGCGCGGTCTCGACCTCGTGCCGGAGACCCATGTCGGCGTCGGCGCCAAGGCGATCGAACGCAAGGCGTCGAGACGCGAACGCCCCGATCTCGAACGGCTCGCCGCGCGCGATGCGGCGCGTGCCGAGAACCTGAAGCGGATCACCCGCCGTCCGGATATCGTCCTCGATCTCCTCACCCGCGAGCGCAGCGTCTTCGATCGGCGCGACGTCGCCAAGGTCCTGCATCGCTTCGTCGACGATGCGACGACCTTCGAGCGGTTGCTCACGCGCGTGCTGGCGAGCCCGCCCGTCGTGCGGCTGGAGCGGGAGCGCATCGACGTCGGCACTGGAGCTCGGGTGCCGGAGCGATACACGACGCGCGACCTGCTCCGGCTCGAGGCGGAGATGGCGGCGCGTGCGTCTCGCCTCGCCGGCGTCTCCGGCTTCCGCGTCGAGCCGAAGGCTCGCGCGACGATCCTCGCCCGACACGAACGCCTCTCCGACGAGCAGCGAGCGGCGATCGATCACGTCACGACCGAGGCCCGCATCGCGACGATCGTCGGCCGTGCCGGCGCCGGCAAGACCACGACGATGAAGGCGGCGCGCGAGGTCTGGGAGGCGGCAGGCTATCGCGTCGTCGGCGCGGCGCTCGCCGGCAAGGCGGCCGAGGGCCTGGAGACCGAAGCCGGCATCCGTTCGGAGACCCTCGCCGCCTGGGAGCTGCGCTGGTCGAAGCGGCGCGACCTCCTCGATGCGAAGACCGTCTTCGTTCTCGACGAAGCCGGAATGATCGGCTCGCGGCAGATGGCGCATGTACTGGAGGCGGTGGCGAAGGCCGGCGCCAAGCTGGTGCTCGTTGGCGATCCCGATCAGCTGCAGCCGATCGAGGCCGGCGCCGCGTTCCGGGTGCTGGCGAACCGCGTCGGCTATGCCGAACTCGAGACCATCCGTCGTCAACGGGAGGACTGGATGCGCGCCGCCTCGCTCGATCTCGCGCGCGGCCGCATCGGCGAGGCGCTCGCCGCCTATCGCGATCACGGCCGGCTCGTCGGGCGCGCGACCAAGGCCGAGGCGACGAAGGCGCTCGTCGACGATTGGGTGCGCGCCTATGACCCCGATCGCTCGCAATTGATCCTCGCGCATCTCCGGCGCGACGTCCACGCCCTGAACGCGGCGGTGCGAGAGAGGCTCGTCGAACGGGGCCTCGTCGGTGAGGCGCATTCCTTCGCGACCGCCGACGGTGAGCGCCGCTTCGGCATCGGCGACCAGGTGGTGTTCCTCCGCAACGAAGGATCGCTCGGGGTCAAGAACGGCATGATCGGCCGGGTGGTCGAGGCGCGCGCCGGTCGGATCACCGTGGAGGTCGGGCGAGGGGAGGGGAGCACCCACACCGTCGTCGTCGACCAACGTTTCTACGGTGATCTCGACCGCGGCTGGGCGACGACGATCCACAAGGCGCAAGGAGTGACGGTCGATCGTGTCGCCGTGCTCGCCACGCTCTCGCTCGATCGTCATCTGGGTTACGTGGCGCTGACCCGTCACCGCGACGACGTCGCGCTCTATTGGGGCCGCCGTTCCTTCGAACATGCGGGTGGGCTCGAGGCGGTGTTGTCGCGAACGAATTCGAAAGCGACGACGCTCGATCGCGAAGGCGGCCCCGACTACCGCGCGGCCCTGCGCTTCGCCGAGGCGCGCGGCCTTCACCTCGTTCGTGTCGCTCGCACGCTCGTCGCCGATCGCCTCGCCTGGGTCGCGACGCAGAAGACGAAGCTCGTCGCGCTCGCCGATCGCTTGGAGCGGTTCGGCGCGCGTCTCGCCGGCGATCGATCCGTCACTCTCGATCCGATGTCGAAGAAGGAGCCGCCCATGGTCGCAGGACGTACGGTGTTCGATCGTCCGCTCGAGAGTGCCGTCGAGGACAGGATCGCCGCCGATCGGACGGTGACGAAGGCATGGGGCGATGTCCAGTCGCGCGCTGCCCTCGTCTTCGCCGATCCGACCACGGCTCTGCAGGCGCTGGCGCTCGAGACACTCCTCGCCGATCCCGCTCGAGCCGGGGCGGCGGTCACTCGATTGGTCGAGGAACCGTCGATGGTCGGGGCATTGCGAGGTGGGACCGGTTGGCTCGCCGATCGAACGGCTCGCGCCGAGCGTCGGCAGGCGGACGCGAACGTCGCGGCGCTGGGACGGGACCTCGAGCGATGGCTGCGTCTGAGGACGGAGGCGGAGGTTCGCTTCCGCGCCGAGGAGCAGGGCGTGCGCGCCCGTGCCGCCGTCGACATCCCGGCGATCTCGGCCGAGGCGACGCGCGTGCTCGAACGGGTGCGCGACGCCATCGACCGCAACGATCTGCCGGCGGCACTTGAGTTCGCGCTCGCCGATCGGATGGTCGAAGCCGAGATCGAGGGGATCGCCAAGGCGGTCGCCGAGCGCTTCGGAGAACGGGCCGGCCTCACGCACGCGACGGCACGCAACTCGGGACCCGCCTTCGACGGGCTCGCCGCCGGAGTCGCACCGGCGGAGCGTGAGCAACTTTCGAAGGCCTGGCCGCTCCTCCGCGCCGCGCGCCAGGTCGTCGAGGCGGAGAAGGCGGAAACGGCAAAGGTGGCGCAGGCCGAGTGTCAGACCCGAATCCGAGGCGTGCGGCTCCAATGAGGGATCGCGGGCGCGTCGTGACGCTTCTCGCCGCCGTGTCGATCACGGTCGCGACCTCGGTGCTCGCCGCTGCCGTCTTCGGGCTCCGCCTCAACACGACGCCGAGTGAACCGCTTGGCCTCTGGCGGATCGTGCCTCTCGATCGTCCTCCTCGGGTCGGCGATCGGCTCTTCGTCTGCCTGCCTCGAACGGCGCCATTCGAGGAGGCACGGCGACGCGGCTACCTGCGTTTCGGCCTCTGCTCCGGCTGGAGGGGGCCGCTGATCAAACAGGTCGCGGCACTCGGCGGGGCGCACATCGTCGTCGGTCGCTCGGTCGCGATCGACGGAGTGCCGCTCCCGAACTCGACCCTCCGGACCCACGACGGCGAGGGGAGGGTGCTCGCACCCTTCGTCGGTGGCGCCGTGCCGGCGGGTGCGGCCTTTCTCCATTCGGATTTCGAGGGATCCTATGATTCACGGTATTTCGGGCCGGTGCCGCTCGACGGCGTGCTCGGCCGCGCGGTTCCTCTCTTCACCTTCGATCCGTGATCGGACTCGGCCGTTCGGTCTCGTCGGAACCGCCATCATCGTTGGCGCGACTGCCTGGGGACCCGATCCGCGGACCCTGCCGCTCGCGCTGCTGCTGCCGAGCCTTTGGGCGTCGGCGGACTCGCGGCCCACGGCAGCCGGTGTGGCGGCGGGATATTTCCTTGCGGCCTCGCGCGGTTTGCCCCGAGGTGTCGCGACTTTCTTTGCGACCAGTCTCGTCGACGGCCTGGCGCTCTGGCTCGGTGCGGCCCTCGTCTTCACGATCGTCTACGCGAGCCTCTGGACGAGGTCGTCTGGGGCCGGTCGGGCGTTGCGCTGGACGCTGGCGACGATCCTGATGGCGGTGCCGCCGCTCGGCATCGTCGGCTGGGCAGGGCCGATCACCGCGGCCGGGATGGTGTTTCCGGGGTGGGGTTGGGCTGGGCTCGTCGCCACGCTCGTCCTCATGCTCGCGCAGACCATCGACCGATCGAGACGTCCGGCGCTGGCGGTTCTGGCGGGCCTCGCGGTGTGGGGTGCCGCGACGTGGAGCCCATCGGCTTCTCCTCCCGGGTGGATCGGGCTCGATCTAGCCTGGGGCCGTGCTCTCGGACGAGACATGGGCCTGGAAGCACACGGTCGGCTGATCGACGAGACGCTCGGAGCCGCGCGTGAGGGCACCAAAGTCGTCGTCTTGCCCGAGAACGCTCTCGGGGTTCTGACACCGACGGTCGCGGCATTGTGGGTGGGCCGCTTGCGCGGTTCCGGCATCACGGTGTTGGCGGGAGCGACCGACATTCATCACGAGGGATGGGACAATGTGCTCGTGGTGATCGATGGGGCGGGAACGCGTGTCGTCTACCGGCAGCGTGTCCCCGTTCCGGTCGCCATGTGGCAGCCTTGGAGATCACTCGTCGGAGAGAGGACTGGTGCTGGGGCTCGTCTGGTCGGCTCGGCGAGGGCCACCGTCGGTGATCGCCGTGTCGCGCCCCTCGTCTGCTACGAGCAGCTTCTCGTCTGGCCGGTGCTCGAAGCCAGGCTTCACGAGCCCGACGTCGTCGTCGCGGCCGGAAATGGCTGGTGGACCACGGGCACCGACATCATTGGGATTCAGAAGAGCGTGGTGTCGAGCTGGGCACGGCTCTTCGGCCTACCGATCGCATTCGCCTTCAATGTCTGACACTCTTGCCGTAGCACCAGCTCGTCAGCCAACTGAAGGCAAACTCGGTTGTCGTAGGCACCCTGTTGATTTCGCGCCATCCGCGCGCGGGGCTGGTGTGGAAGAAGACGCTTGCCTATAAATGACGGCAAGGCAGTACGCGCTGCCTCGGGGCGTGGAAACCCCTGCAAACCGGCTGGTGTCGGCCGATGCGGCACCGAGATCCTCTGGCTTGTGGCCGGGGGCCTGTGACGCATGTCCAGGTGCCTCGGTACTAAAGGTCATAGGGCCGCGTTTGCACGGTTTCCAACCCCCGGCTAGGGGTCGAAGGATGACGTCTGCGGGGGCGCACCGCAGACCAAACCGTGTGTTTCCGATGACATCATGCTACGACGCCGGCGGTGAGCGACGCGAAGACGGCGGCCCGATGGATGAGGTGAACCGAGCGAGATTGGATCTCGAGCTGCGGGTGGTCGAAGCGATGCGTGAGCATCGGCGACTGGCGGGAAAAGCCGACACTCGCCATCGGACCTGGAAGCGCGCGGCGAAGTCGGGTGCTCAGGATCGCGAGTTGGCCGAGTTGCGCGAGAGCTATCGCGCAGCGCTGTTCGAGGCGCAATCGCAACAGATGGCGCTGGCACGTCTCGTCGATGAGCTGGGCTTCGTGCCGGTGGTGGACGGCGATGGCACCATCGACTGATCGAGCCCGCGGATGCGAGCGTCAGATGAGGCCGTTCTCGACCGCGATCCGGATGGCGTGCTTGATGTCGCGGGCGCCGAGTTTTTCTTTTGCCTCATCGAGATAGAAGCGGACGGTGCGTTCGGTGATGCCCAGCAGCGCGGCGGTGTCCTTCATGCTTCGTCCGAGCGACGCCCAAGTCAGGCAGAGGGTTTCGCGTGGTGTCAGGTCTTGAAGGAAGCCGGAGAGGTCGGCGCCGCCCAACTCGGCGAGCTTCATGTGAAGGAAGGCCGTCGCGGTCAGCGCGCGACCCATGTCCATTCCTCGAATTTCGAGATGCGGTCTGTTGGTGGCGAACGCCAACATCGCCGTACCACCGAAAGCGACACGGATCGGGATCGTCAGACCCGAACAGAGTCCATGAGCTTCGGCGTCGCGCAGGAAGGCCCATTGCGGGGATCCCCGCCGGAATTCGGGATCGTGGCTGGTCCATCGCCGGATACGCAGAGTGCGCTTCGCATCTGCAACGACCGGGTCGATTGCTGCATAGCGGTTCGTGAAATAGCGCTCCCGCCATTCTCGGGGGTAGTCGGTGAAAACCTCGACGATTTCGCCTCTGAGATGAAGGTAGGCAAAATGACCGCATTCGATCCTCTCTGCAAAAGCGGACAGGGCCGTTCGTAGCGCACGCTCATGATGGGCCGTTTCTAGACGGTCTAGAAGCGCGTCCAGGCTGTCTCTCAACAAGTCCTCCTTGAAATTTTTTCATATCTTTATTGGTTGAATCATTGTTGCTGTTTGTTTTCATAAGATGCGTTGTATGTGAGTTTCAATATCATCATCGATAAAATTGCTTCCATATGTATCGTTGTATTGGAATGTGCCAAAGCGTACTGTGAACTCGAAGTGTCTCGTCGAATGTGGGTCGCCCCTTTGACATGGCGGAGAGCATGGAAATTTCACGCATGACCCCCTCAGTGTGAGAACAGCACGGGCAGAGTCATGTGGCGCATGACGTAGCGGGTACCGGAGCCGCGGCCGAGGAAGGGGAAGCCGGTCTGGTCGAAGGCGCCGATGGCCAGCAGGTCAGCCGAGTGATCGGCCGCCTGATTGAGCAGGGTATCCATCAGCTTGACTTCCTCGACCACCACCGTCTCGTAGTGGGCGATGACGCCGTGGGCGGCGAGATGGCTGATGACGAGGTCGTGGAGCTCGTCGGCCGGATCGCTGTGGCGGGCGGCCTGCACGACCAGCGCGTTGGCTTCCGTCTGGACCAGTGGCAGCGCGTCGGCGAGGGCTCTGGCGGCACCCTTGGAGCGATGCCAGGCGAAGAGCGGACGATGGCCGACGTCGGTATAGGTGCCGGCATAGGGTATCATCAGCGCCGGACGGCCGCTCTCCAGCACGATCTGTTCGGGTAGGTCGGAGGGGACGCGCGAGCCCTCCTCGGTCTGACCGAGGATCACCAGATCGAAGTGCCGCGCGAAGTCGGTGGCGCGCAACAGGATCTCGTGCTCGCCGCCGCGGTTGACGTCGACGAAGCTCGCCTTGCCGCCGAGCGACGCGGTGGCGGCGGCGAAGGCGGTCGCGACCGCCGCGGCGCGGGCGACGTGGTCCTCACTCGGCCATGTAGCGACGACGCCGACGCGATGGGCCGAGGAGGTCTCGGCGAAGAGACCGGTGAGGCGGGCGCCGTGGCGGGCGGCGAGGGTCACGGCGAGTGAGACGCGGGCCTCACAGCGCGGGCTCGAGTCGAGATGGACCAGGATGTCGGCGAAAGTCATGGCTGTCTCCTGAGGCGTTCCAGTTCTCAATTTGCCCAATCGAACGAGCGAGGCGATCACATGTTCGGATAGTTCGGTCCGCCCGAGCCTTCCGGGGTGGTCCAGGTGATGTTGCCGTTCGGATCCTTGATGTCGCAGGTCTTGCAGTGGACGCAGTTCTGCGAATTGATCACGAAGG
>CALMYM010000375.1 GCA_937873675.1 uncultured Alphaproteobacteria bacterium
GGTGTCGCACTTCAGGCAGGTGCCGTTGCGCACCATGGTGAAGTTGCCGCATTCGGTGCAGGCCTCGCCTTCGTAGCCCTTCATGCGGGCTTCGGCGCGACGCTCGGCGACGATGTCGGTCTTGGCCTCCGTCTTGCCGGCGGTGGCCGGACGGGTCTCGTAGGCCGCGTCCTGCTTCAGCGCCGTGGCGCCGAACACGGCGGCGATCGCCGAGGCCGCGGTCTGGGTGTGGGAGACCGAGCCCGCCGGCTGACCGCCGGTGGTCGACTTCGCCCCTTCCACCACCTTCAGACGCTCGGCCACCTTGCCGCGGACGAGGCCGCGGGAGACCACGGCTTCCGGACCCGGGGTGGGCTTGGTGCCCTCCTCGACGCCGGAGCCCATGGCGGTGGCGCCGATGTCCTCGGGCTTGACGTGGGCGAGGTCGTGGCGGCTGAGATAGCTCACCGCCAACTCGCGGAAGACGTAGTCGAGGATCGACGTCGCGTTCTTGATCGCCTCGTTGCCGAGCACCATGCCGGCCGGCTCGAAGCGGGTGAAGGTGAAGGCGTCGACGTATTCCTCGAGCGGCACGCCGTACTGCAGACCCAGCGACACGGCGATGGCGAAGTTGTTCATCAGCGAGCGGAAGGCGGCGCCTTCCTTGTGCATGTCGATGAAGATCTCGCCGATGCGGCCGTCATCGTATTCGCCGGTGCGCAGATACACCTTGTGCCCGCCGACGATCGCCTTCTGGGTGTAGCCCTTGCGGCGGTTCGGCAGCTTCTCACGCGAGCGGGTGACCCGCTCGATGATCCGCTCGACGATCCGCTCGGCGGCGACCGCGGCGCGCGCCTGCGCCGGCTCGCTCGACCGCATCGCCTCGATCGCCTCTTCCGCCTCGTCCTCGTCGTCGGCGACGAGCTGAGAATTCAGCGGCTGCGACAGCTTGGAGCCGTCGCGATAGAGCGCGTTGGCCTTGAGCGCCAGACGCCAGGACAGCAGGTAGGCGTTCTTGCAGTCCTCGACGGTGGCGTCGTTGGGCATGTTGATGGTCTTGGAGATCGCCCCCGAGATGAACGGCTGGGCCGCCGCCATCATGCGGATGTGGCTCTCCACCGAGAGGAAGCGCTTGCCCGTCCGACCGCAGGGATTGGCGCAGTCGAACACCGGCAGGTGCTCGGCCTTGAGGAACGGCGCGCCCTCGACGGTCATGGCGCCGCAGACGTGGATGTTGGCGGCTTCGATCTCGGCCTTGGTGAAGCCGAGGGCCGGCAGCATCTCGAAGGCCGGGTCGTTCAACTGCTCGGCCGAGAAGCCGAGGGTGTCGACGCAGAAGGCCTCGCCCAGCGTCCACTTGTTGAAGACGAACTTGATGTCGAAGGCCGACTTCAGACCCGCCGCGACCTTGGTCAGCGCCTCGTCGGTGAAGCCGCGCGCCTTCAGAGTCGTCGGGTTGACGCCCGGCGCCTGATCGATCGAGCCGTGGCCGACGGCGTAGGCCTCGATCTCGGCGATCTCGCTCTCACGGTAGCCGAGGACGCGCAGCGCCGAGGTCACCGACTGATTGATGATCTTGAAGTAGCCGCCGCCGGCCAGCTTCTTGAACTTCACCAGGGCGAAGTCGGGCTCGATGCCGGTGGTGTCGCAGTCCATCACCAGGCCGATGGTGCCGGTGGGCGC
>CALMYM010000376.1 GCA_937873675.1 uncultured Alphaproteobacteria bacterium
GGCGGTGCCGCTCTGGTCACCGGCAGCGCCGAGCCCGCGCAGGCGGCCAAGCCGGCCCAGGGGCAGGGCTATCGGGAAACCGAACACGTGAAGACCTACTACGCCACCGCCCGCTTCTGACCTTCACGAACGATAAAGATCGCCGACGAGGCGAAGGGTAGAACGGGAGAAATTCATGCTCAGGAAGAAGACAATGGGGGTAGCGTGAGGCCCCCGACTGTCCTCGACCGGTACGGAGCACGGGATCGCGGCCATCGACCGCCGCACGTTCCTCAAACGCTCCGGTCTGACCATCGGCGGTGCCACCGCCATCTCGACGCTGACCACCGGCATGGTCGAGGCGGCGACGCCCGCCACCCCGGCGGCCAAGGCGACCGAGACCAAGATGTCGATCTGCACGCACTGCTCGGTCGGTTGCTCGATCATCGCCGAGCTCGATCACGGTGTGTGGATCCGTCAGGGCGTCGGCTACGATTCCCCCTTCAGCCTCGGCGGCCATTGCGCCAAGGGCGCGTCGGTGCGCGAACACGCGCACGGCGCGCGCCGGCTGAAGTACCCGATGAAGCTCGTCGACGGGAAGTGGAAGCGCGTTTCCTGGGACGAGGCGATCAACGAGATCGGCGACAAGATGCTCGCCGTGCGTGAGAAGTCGGGCCCGGATTCCGTCTACTGGCTCGGTTCGGCCAAGCACTCGAACGAGCAGGCCTATCTCTTCCGCAAGTTCGCCGCCTATTGGGGCACGAACAACGTCGACCATCAGGCGCGTATCTGTCACTCGACCACGGTCGCGGGTGTTGCCAACACCTGGGGCTACGGCGCGATGACCAACTCCTACAACGACATCCACAATTCGCGCTCGATCATCCTGTTCGGCTCGAACCCGGCCGAAGCGCACCCGGTGTCGCTGCTGCATCTGCTCAAGGCCAAGGAGCAGAACAACGCCCCGTTGATCGTCTGCGATCCGCGCTTCACCCGCACCGCGGCCCACGCCGACGAGTTCGTCCGCTTCCGTCCCGGCACCGACGTGGCGCTGGTGTGGGGCATCCTCTGGCACATCTTCGAGAACGGCCTCGAGGACAAGGAATACATCCGTACCCGTGTCTGGGGCATGGACGAGATCCGCAAGGAAGTGAAGAAGTGGACGCCGGCCAAGGTCGAGCAGGTGACCGGGGTTCCCGGCTCGCAGCTCGAACGGGTCGCCAAGACGCTGGCCAACAACCGTCCGGGCACCCTGATCTGGTGCATGGGCGGCACCCAGCACACCACCGGCACGGCCAACACCCGCGCCTACTCGATCCTGCAGTTGGCGCTCGGCAACGTCGGCGTCGCCGGCGGCGGCACCAACATCTTCCGCGGCCACGACAACGTCCAGGGCGCCACCGATCTCGGCGTTCTCGCCGACACGCTGCCCGGCTACTTCGGTCTGGCGGCCGGCGCCTGGGCCCATTGGGCGCGGGTGTGGGGCGAGGATCTCGGCTGGCTCAAGGGCCGTTTCACGACGCTCACCGGCAAGGACGGCAAGGCGAAGCCGCTGATGTACGAGACCGGCATTCCGGTGTCGCGCTGGATCGACGGCGTCCTCGAGGCCAAGGAGAACCTCACCCAGCCCGACAACACCAAGGTCATGGTGTTCTGGGGCCATGCACCGAACTCGCAGACCCGTCTGCCGGAGATGCGCAAGGCGATGGGCATGCTCGACATGCTGGTGGTCGTCGATCCCTATCCGTCGATGACGGCGGTGCTTCAGGATCGCAAGGACGGCGTCTATCTGCTGCCGGCCGCGACCCAGTACGAGACCTACGGCTCGGTGACCGCGTCGAACCGCTCCATGCAGTGGCGCGAAAAAGTGGTCGAACCGCTCTTCGAGTCCAAGGTCGACCACGAGATCATGTATCTCTTCGCCAAGAAGTTCGGTTTCGCCGACCGGATGTTCCGCAACATCAAGATGAACGGCAACGAGCCGCTGATCGAAGACATGACCCGCGAATACAACCGCGGCATGTGGACCATCGGCATGACCGGCCAGTCGCCGGAGCGCCTGAAGTCGCACATGAAGCATCAGGCGACCTTCGACAAGACGACGCTGCGCGCCGTCGGTGGCCCGCACGACGGCGAGTTCTACGGACTGCCGTGGCCGTGCTGGGGCACGCCCGAGCTGAAGCACCCCGGCTCCGCGGTGCTCTACGACACCTCGATGCCGGTGGCAGAGGGCGGCATGGGTTTCCGCGCCCGTTTCGGCGTGGAGCGCAACGGTCAGAACCTGCTGGCCGAAAACAGCTGGACGGTCGATTCCGAGATCAAGGACGGCTATCCCGAGTTCACCATGGGCATGCTGCGCGGTCTCGGCTGGGACAAGGACCTGACCGAAGCCGAAATGGCTTCGATCAAGTCGGTCGCCGGCTCGGATGATCAGAAGGTCATCGACGAGGTCAACTGGAAGAACGACCTGTCGGGCGGCATCCAGCGTGTGGCGATCAAGCACGGCTGCGTACCGCACGGCAACGCCAAGGCTCGCGCCGTGGTGTGGACCTTCCCCGATCCGGTGCCGCAGCATCGCGAACCGCTCTACACGCCGCGTCGCGATCTCGTCGCCGAATTCCCGACCTACAAGGACCGGACCGACTGGCGTGTACCGACCGCCTACGAGCCGATCCAGAAGAACGACTTTTCGAAGGACTTCCCGCTGATCATGACCTCGGGACGTCTGGTCGAATACGAGGGCGGCGGCGACGAGACCCGCTCCAACCCGTGGCTCGCCGAGCTGCAACAGGAGATGTTCGTCGAGATCAACACCTTCGACGCCAACAACCTCGGCATCAAGGACCACGACAAGGTTTGGTTGCACAGTCCGTCGGGTGGAAAGATCAAGATCGCGGCGATGGTGACCGAGCGCGTCGGACGTGGTGTGGTCTTCACGCCGTTCCACTTCGGCGGCCAGTTCCAGGGCGCCGATCTCCGGGACAAGTATCCGGAGGGCGCAGATCCGATCGTGCTCGGCGAGGCCTGCAACACCGCACAGACCTACGGCTACGATCCCATCACCCAGATGCAGGAGACGAAAACCACGCTCTGCCGGATCGAGCGGGCCTGAGGGAGGAACTGAACCATGGCACGTATGAAGTTCCTCTGCGACGCCGAACGCTGCATCGAATGCAACGCCTGCGTCACCGCTTGTAAGAACGAGCACGAGATCCCCTGGGGCATCAACCGTCGTCGGGTCGTGACGATCAACGACGGCAAGCCCGGGGAACGGTCGCTGTCGGTCGCCTGCATGCACTGTTCGGACGCGCCCTGCATGGCGGTGTGCCCGACGGACTGCTTCTACCAGACCGAACAGGGTGTGGTGTTGCACAACAAGGACCTGTGCATCGGTTGCGGCTACTGCTTCTACGCCTGTCCCTTCGGCGCGCCGCAGTATCCGCAGGCGTCGAGCTTCGGCTCGCGCGGCAAGATGGACAAGTGCACCTTCTGCGCCGGCGGTCCGGAGGCCGACAACTCCACCGCCGAGTTCCAGAAGTACGGCCGCAATCGTCTGGCCGAGGGCAAGCTGCCGCTGTGCGCGGAGATGTGCTCGACCAAGGCGCTTCTGGCCGGTGACGGCGACACCGTCTCGGCGATCTACCGCGAACGCGTGGTGGCGCGGGGTTTCGGAGCCGGAGCCTGGGGGTGGGGAACCGCCTATCAGAAGAAGGTTCCCCGCTGATCGGAACCGGACACGTGAAGGTCACCTCGGGCGGTCGGTCGGACCGGCCGCCCGGCGGTGAGCGAAGGTCGTCGGGCGCCGATGCGCCCGTCGCGACCGCGTGATCCCATCCGACGCCTCACCTCTTTCTGGAGTGGATCGATGCGCTTTCCACGAACGCTCCGTGCGTCGTTCTTCGATACGTTCGCGGCGGATGCCGTGGGGCAGGGGCTCGCGAAGCCGGCCACGCGGCGCGGACCCGCGTACGACCTCGCCCGACTGGCCGGTGGCCTCGTCGTGGTCGTCCTGCTGCTTTTCGCCACGCTCGCGCCGAGCATGGCCCAGAGTTCCGTGCGTCCGCCCGCCGGTGCCGTCACCCTGGCGCCTCCCGGGCCCGAGATGCAGGGTGGAGCGCTCGGCAACCGCTCGGACGCCGAGATCTGGCACGACGTCCGCAAGGGCGCGGCCGGTCGGGTCAACATCCCCGATCCCGACGCGCCGACGCTGATCCAGTCGCAGGGGCAGGACTGGCGCGTCTTCCACAACGACGTGGTCAAGGTGTGGGGCGGGCGGATCTTCGCAGGTGTCGTCGTCGCCATCGTCGCCTTCTTCCTGATCCGCGGTCGCATCCGCATCAAGGGTGGGCGCTCGGGGCGGGTGATGCCGCGCTTCTCGCTGACCGAGCGGGTGGTCCACTGGTTCATGGCGGTGCTGTTCGTGCTGCTGGGGGTGAGCGGTCTCATTCTCTTCCTCGGCAAGGACGTCCTCCTGCCGGTGGTCGGACCGAGCGTCTTCTCGCTCCTGGCCAGCGCCTCGCTGCAGGGCCACAACCTCTTCGGTCCGCTCTTCGTCGTGGGGATCGTCGCCCTCTTCGTCACCTTCGTCCGCGGCAACGGCTTCCGCTGGGTGGATGTGGTGTGGGCGCTCAAGGGCGGCGGCCTGCTCGGCGGCCATGCCAGTTCGCACCGCTACAATTTCGGTGAGAAGTCCTGGTTCTGGCTGGCCACCATCGCCGGCTCGGCGCTGTCGATCAGCGGCATCCTGCTGCTCTTCCCCGACCATCTGCCGGGCATGGTGGCGCAGACGACGCCCGATGCCCCACCGGCGCGGGCGATGATGCAACTCGCCAATCTCGTCCACGGCATCGCCGCCGTCGGCTTCATCGCGGTCGGCCTCGGCCACATCTACATCGGCACTCTCGGCATGGAAGGCGCGCTCGAGGGCATGACCCGCGGCACCGTCGACGAGAACTGGGCCAAGGAACATCACGACCTCTGGTACGAGGCGCATCTCGCCGAATCGAGCACCGACACCGTCGGCGCCGAAGTGGCGGCCGCGGCCGGCAAGGTCTGAGAGGGGGCACCGCGATGACGTTTCTGCAACTTGTCGAAGGCCCGCTCTGGTATCTCGCCGTCGTGGTCTTCGTCGTCGGCGTGGTCTGGCACCTCGTCGGCCTCGTCCGGCTCGGCCGGACGGTCGACCGCTCCGTGGCGCGGTCCTCCGGCACCACCGGCGCGCTCAAGGCGATCGCCCTGCACTCGGTGCCGCACGGCGGCAACCTGGGGCGGACGGTCTATCACTTCGTCACCGGCTACGCCTTCCACATCGGCCTCTTCGTGCTGGTGCTGTTCGCGGCGCCGCACGTGAAGTTCATCCACGACCGCATCCTCGGCTTCGGCTGGACGGCGATGCCGCGTTGGGGCTTCCTCCTCGCGGCCGAAGCCGCCTTCGCCGGGCTGATCCTGATGTGGGTCCGCCGCCTGACCGATCCGGTGATGCGCCGCCTGTCGGACGCGGACGATCATTTCGGGGTGTGGCTGATCTTCCTGGTCATGCTGACCGGCTGTCTGGCGCTGCAGGAGGCCCATGACGGGCTGCGGGCGCTGCACATGCTCTTCGTCGACATCCTGCTGATCTACTTCCCGTTCGGGCGGCTGATGCACGCCTTCACCTTCGTGTTCAGCCGCGCCTACACCGGCGCCACCTACGGGCGCAGGGGGGTGACTCCATGACCACCGCGACGACGATCGAGCCTTCGACGGTGAACGCCCAGGCCGCCATCGACCGCTTCCAAGCGGTGATCGGCAGCCACATCGCCTCCTACCTCGAAGCCTGCATCCATTGCGGACAGTGCAGCCAGGCCTGCCACTTCCACGAGGCGACGCAGGATCCGAAGTACACGCCGACCCTCAAGCTCTTGCCGATGACGCGGGTCTACCGTCGTCACAAGGCGCCGCTCGCCGGCGTGAAGAAGCTCTTCGGTCTGGTCCCGCCGGAACTCACGGCGGACGACCTGATCGAGTGGAAGGAGCTGATCTTCGACAGTTGCACCATGTGCGGTCGCTGCACCGAGGTCTGCCCGATGGGCATCGACATCGCCTCGATCGTCGGCCTGTCGCGGCAGGCGTTGACGGCGGCGGGCGTCGGCCCGTCCGATCTGTGGGAAGCGGCGGAGAACTCGAAGACCCGCGGCAGCCCGCTCGGCCTGACCCCGGAACTGCTCGCCGACCGCCTCGAGTGGCTCGCCGACGACAACGAGGTCGAGATCCCGCTCGACCGCGACAAGGCGGAGGTGCTGATCACCGTCTCGTCGATCGAGATGATGAAATATCCCGACTCGATCGTCGCGATGGCCAAGATCCTCAACGCCGCCGGCGTCGACTGGACCATCAGCTCCAAGGGTTACGAGGCGACCAACTTCGGCGTCCTGTCGGGTAAGCCCGACATCGCCAAGATCATGGTGACCCGCCTCACCACGGCGGCCGAGGAAATCGGCGCCAAGACCCTGGTCATCCCGGAATGCGGCCACGCCTACGGCGCCATGCGCTGGAGCGGCGCCAACATTCTCGGCCGACCGCTGCCCTTCGAGGTGGTGCACATCACCGAGATGGTGGCCAAGCTGATCCGCGACGGCAAGCTGAAGCTGAAGTCGACGGCCGAGTCGATGACCTACCACGACCCCTGTCAGATCTCGCGGCGCGGCGGCGCCACGGCGGCGGCGCGCGACATCCTCGGCGCCTTCGCCACCGACTTCCGCGAGATGACGCCGACGGCGAACCACAACTGGTGTTGCGGCGGCGGCGGCGGCGTCCAGGCGATGGGCAGCGCGGCGGAGCTTCGCCACAAGGTCTTCCAGGTGAAGATCGATCAGGTCGAGGCGACCGGGGCGGAACATCTGGTGTCCTCCTGCGCCAACTGCCGCCTGACCATGGACGAGAGCCGGCAGGCGCTCGGCTGGACGCGGGAGATCAAGAGCCTCGTCGAGGTCCTGGCCGACCAACTCGAGGCCTGATACCCGTCCGGACGACGAAACGATCTCGGCCGGCCCTCGCGGCCGACCGCAGCATGGAGACACGCGGTGAGCGACGAAGACTTCAACATGTCGATGCGCAAGTTCCTGAAGCAGGTGGGCGTCACCTCGCAGCAGGCGATCGAGACTCTGGTGCGCGACGGCGGCGCGACCGGCCGCACCCTGAAGATGAAGATGGTCCTCACCGCCGAAGGCACCTCGCTCGCCCACGTCGTCGAGGGCGAGATCGAACTGCCCTGATCGCCCCCGTGACGTCCGCGCCGATCCTGCCGCCGCTTCTGACCGGCCATCCCGCCCCGGCGGGCGTCGATCCCGTGGCCTTCGCGCTCGAGGCCGCCGCCGCCGGGCGTCTCGGCGCCGGCGATCTCGTCTGGTCCCAGGCGACCGACGTCGCCGCCGCCGCGGTCGTCCTCGAGCCGGACGTACCCTGGCGCGACGTCCTGGAGATCGTACCGGTGATGCTGCTCGCCGTCGGCGACGCGCTCGGCTCGATCGGTCCGCCCGACCTGCCGCTGATGATCCGCTGGCCCGAGACCCTGACCGCCAACGGCGGAACGGTCGGCCGAGTGAGGATCGACGTGACCGCACCGACCGGCCTCGACGGCATCCCCGACCATGCCGTCGTCGGTTTCTCGGTGACGCTCGAGTTGCCCGAACGGCTGCGCGACGCGCCGGGGCACGAGGTCGGCGTCACGGCGCTGCACGAAGAAGGCTGCGGCGACGTCGTGTCGGATGCGCTGATCGGCGCCACCGCACGCCATTTCCTGTCGTGGCTCGACGAATGGCGACACGGCGGATTCGCTCGGCTGAGACCGGCTCTCGCCGGACGGCTCCTCGACGTCGGCGGCCCGCAGGTGCGCATCGATCTCGACGGCGACATGTGTGAGGGCCGCATCGTCGGCTTCGACGATCGCGGCGGCGCCCGCATCGAAACCGCGTCCGGGTTCCGCGAGATCTCGCTCGCACGGGGGCTGGGAGTGGAGCGATGACGCACACCGACGACGGCATCATCTGGAAATCGGCGGGGCTTCATCTCGTCGGACCGGCGGTCGACGGCCGTCTGCCGGTTGGCGCCGATCTGTTGCGCGCCTATTTCCCCCGGCCGGAGATCCACCCGATCGCCGAAAGCTGCGCCACCGAACACCGCCTGTTCGAACAGTTGATGGCCGATCCCTTCGCGGCGGTCGGCGCGGAGGATCTCGCCGCGATCGTCGATCGCGACGCCGCCGAGAACTACGCCATGGTCCTGGCGTTCCGCGATCATCTGTTGGCCGCCGGATCGATCGAGGCGGGCTATCGCGCCCTCTTCGAGCCCGGCGCGGCACGGGTGCCGCCGGTCTTCGTCGATCAGCTGGTGCATCTCGTCGTCACCGACCTGCTGCGCGGCGAGAGAGACGCCTTCATCGCCCGCGCCGGCGAGCTGTTCTTCCGCGAACAGGTCTCGACCACCTCCGACGAGCGGATCATGCTGGCCGATGCCGAGGTGATCGAAACCCGCAGCGCCGGCGCCGCGCTCCTCGCCGGGGAGCTGCCGCGCTCGCGCGAGGTCGAGCTCGAAACGCTCACCCCCGAGAGCGCCGATCGCTACCTGGAGCGCGCCGACCACTTCGATTTCGGCCTCGACTTCCGCTTCGGCCATCTCGGACAGAGCGGCTTCGCCCGGGTGATCGAGCGCTGGCTCGCCCGCTTCCTCGATCTGCGCGTCCAGGTGCTGCCGTTGCAGTCGGTGCGCGATCAACCGTGGATCTGGCACATCGGCCTCGATGCCGAGGCGACGCGCATCCTCAACGCGCTCTACCGCGGCGAGACGCTGCCCGTCGCCGGCCAGGGAAAGATCGCCGCGCTGTTCCGCATGGAGATCCTGGAGCCGGCGCGGGTGATCGAGCGGGTGCGCGGACGGCCGGTGTTCCTCGGTCTCGCGGTCGACGCCAACGGCCGCGTGCGGATGAAGCCGCAGAACCTCCTGACCAACCTGCCGCTGGTCCCGGCGAACCAGTGAGGTGACCCGGTGAGGAGGGGCGCCGTCGGCGGCGCCCCTACGTCTTCGGCCTCAGCTTTCCTCGATGATGTCGTCGATCGAGCGGCCTTCGCGCTCGGCGCGCAGATAGTCGTCGGTGGTGCGGGTGCGGCGCGGCGAGGCGATCGCGAAGGGATCGGCGCCGCCCTTCGACAGTTCGGTGAGACGGCAGGTGTCGCACATGAAGAGCAGCGCCTGACGCTCGGTGGTGTCGAACATGCGATGGGTGCCGCCGAGTTTGCGCTGGACGGCGCGCAGCACGCCGGCGGCGGCGAAGGGCTTGCCGCAGGAGACGCAGAGCGCCGGCTCGTCCTCGTGCAGGACCACCGGCACCGCGGCGTCGGGGCGCAGCGACCAGCGCGGCTCCGGCCGGATCGCCTTCTCCGGGCAGGTGGTGGCGCACAGGCCGCATTGGACGCAGGCGGTCTCGACGAAGCGCAGCTGCGGCTTGTCGGCCCGGTCGCGCAGCGCTTGAGCCGGACAGGCGGAGACGCAGGCGAGGCAGAGGGTGCAGGCGGCGGTGTCGACGACGACGCGGCCGTAGGGCGCGCCGGCGGGCAGGGGGAAGGCGTCGCTCGCCGGCTTGCCGGCATCCGACAGGGCGGTCGCCGCGAAGCGGGCCACCTCGCGCTTGCTGCCGACCGGGGAGGGGGCGACGCGAGTGATCTCGACCCGGGCGGGAAGCTCGTGGAGAGAGGCTTCGACGAGGTCGGGATCGCTCTCGAGCAGCGTGACGACCCGCGGTCCGGCATGGCCGAAGCCGGCGACCAGCGTCTCGAGCAGGTCGACTTCCGCCGCGACCGTGCCCATCTCCTCGGCCTTGGCCGGGTCGGAGAGGATGACGATCGTCCGGAAGCCGGCGGCGAGGGCCGCGGCCAGGAGATCGTGGCCGATACCGCTGGTCGAATGCAGCTCGATCGGCACGACGGCCGCCGGCAGGCCACGGCCGTAGCGGGCCATGGCGCCGATCACCGGCGTCCCGTGCTTGGCGTCGTGGAGGAGCAGAACCGGCGCATCGCCGCCGGCGGCGAGATAGGTGCGGGCCGCCGCCTGGACGCGGCTGATCAGGTCGGCGCGAGAGGGATAGGCATAGGAGATCGCGCCGGTCGGGCAATGGGCGGCGCAGTTGCCGCAGCCGTCGCAGATGCCGGGATCGATCACGACCGAATCGCCATTGGGCGTGATCGCGCTCGCCGGGCAATGGTCGAGGCACTTGCTGCAGCCGACCTTGCGGGAGCGCGAATGGGCGCAGATCGCGGCGTCGACGGAGACGTAGATCGGCTTCTCGAAACTGCCGACGAGATCGGAGGCCGAGGCGATCGCCTCGAGCACCGCGGCGCGGTCGCCGGGATCGACACGGACGTAGCCGTCGCGGCCGTGATCGCCGGCGAAGAGCGGGCCGTCGCCGGTCATGTCGAAGACGACGCTGCAGGTGGTGCGCACATTGTTGCGCGGCGGGCCGAAGACGGCGCTCGACCGCGCCGAGGGCGACAGGGCGGCGTGACGGTCGATGGTCACCTCGAAGGCGCCGAACGAGCCCCGCGCCGCCACCACCCGACCGGTGAAGACCGGGAAGTCGCGCGTCGACGGCAGGACGAGGTCGTCGGCGTCGGTGAGGAGCAGCGACACGGAGAGCGAGCTATCCAGACGGGCGGCGGCCTCGAAGGCGGCCTGACCGGCACCGATCACCAGACAGAAGCCGTCGCTCTCGATGGTGCGCAGCCGCGCCGGAACGGCCGGGGTCGCCGCCGCGGCGACGAGCGCCGCCATCTTCGGCAGGCTCTTCGCCGATTCGGCGCTCCAGCCGGCGTTCTCGCGCAGGTCGACGAAGGTGAGATCGTCGCGACCGGCCTCCGCCGCGATCTCGGCGAAGAGCGGCGCCTCCTGGGTACAGCCGACGCAGAGCGCCGAGGGATCGGCGAGCGCCTTTTCGAAGGCGGCGGTCTCGCTGCGGCAGAGATTGCGATGGAAACGCGCCGGACCGAGGCCCACCTCGCTCAGGATCTTGCCGAGACCGTCGGCGGCGACCGGCATCGACCCTTCGCAATCGCACAGCAGCAGACGCGGACCACCCGAAGCCATCGTTTCCCCCTTGTTGTATGGTACCGACACCTTATTCTCTGCACCGAGAGAGGCAACTCACTTCGTAACTCTCGTGGGGAGAACCGTCGCTCGTGTCGCGCGAAATGACGATCATGCTCGGGGTGGTCGCGGAAAACCGTCGCTCCACCTCTCGATGGATCGCGGATTACTGGATTCCCGTCGGGGTGATGTTGGCGCCTGCCGACCTTCGTAGCGGGGATGTTCTGGTCTCCGACGAGCGGATGACCCGCTACTACATGGGCCGGTTCGAGATGACCTTCCATGCCGCGGACACCGAGGCCTACATCGAGAATCTCGACAGCGGTAACCCGGCGCTCTACGTCGTGCTGCGGCGGGATGCGGACGGCATACATCCGCTGCCCTGGTACGTTCACGCCGTCACCGGCTCGCCGCACGCTGCGCAGGATTGCGAAGTCGGCAGCGAGGATCTGATCGAGCGCGTTCCTATGCCTCCGGAGATTCTGGCGGCGGTGCTGGAGTTCCTCGACGCCCACCACGTCGAGCAGAAGTTCGTCAAACGCCGACGCGACCGGGTCGATCCGGAGGAGCACAAGTTCGGCAAGCACCCGATCTTCCTCAACCGCAACCGACCCGGCGGAGGCGGTCTCGATGGCTGAGGAGAGGGACGAAGGGTTCCTGACCCGTTGGTCGCGCCGCAAGCGGATGACCGAGGCGGAAGCGACCGCCACCGATCCGACGATCGAGCCGGTCGAAGATCCGCAAGCGGTCGCCGCACGCGATGCGGCAGAGGCCGAGCGGCTGGCGGAAGAGGAGGCGAACCGGCTCGCCGCGGAGGCGGTCGACCTCGACACGCTCGCCTATGGCGACGATTTCTCGCTCTTCCTCAAGAAGGGCGTCCCCGACGCCCTGCGGCGCGATGCCTTGCGACGGTTCTTCGTCTCCGACCCGCTGCTCGCCAATCTCGACGGCCTCAACGACTACGACGTGGATTACAACGACCCCGCCGCCCTGGTCTATCGCTCGGTCCGAGATCCGATCCGCGGCTTCCTCGATCAGGTGGTCGAAACGCTACGTTCGCCCGACGGAACCGACGAGACACGATCGGCCGAGAGCGTGGAAGCCGGAGGCGCTCCAGGGACGGAGCCCGACGCGCTGCCGTCGGCCGAGGAAACACCGGCGACCTCGAACATCGTGCCGACCGCGGACGCCGCGCTCGAGCCGCCCTCCGACGACCGCGACATCGCCGTAGCGATCGACCCGGCTCCGCAGCCGCGCCGCGTCTCGCTGCGCCGGCGACTGGAAGGCTGAAGCGCCCGTCGCTCCGGCATCCGCATCACCCCGGCGACGAGGCTTGCTTCCGTTTCGCCAGACCGAGGTGGGCCGAGATCAGGTCGGCGATCGCATCGACGTCGTCGAGATCGATCACCGGGATGGGGCTGTCGTCGATGCGGTGATCGGCGGCGATGGCCAACACGGTCGGATCGGTGGGCGCCAACGGCTTGTCGCCCCGTGCGGCGCTGCGGCGCACTTCGATCTTCGGATGCGGCTCGTTCTTGTAGCCCTCGATCAGCACCAGATCGCAGGGCGACAGCCGCGACAGGATCTCCTCGAGCGTCGGCTCCGCCTCGTCGACGAGCTCGTGCATCAACGCCCAGCGGCGGCCCGAGACGATGGCGACCTCGTTCGCCCCGGCGCGGCGATGACAGTGGCTGTCGGCCCCTTCGCGATCGATGTCGAAGACGTGGTGGGCGTGCTTGACGGTGGCGACGCGAAAGCCGCGGCGGCTGAATTCGGCGACGAGGGCGCAGGTCAGCGTCGTCTTGCCGGAGTTCTTCCATCCGGCGATGCCGAAGACGGGCGCCTTCATCGACCGGCTCCGGCGAGCAGGGCCTCGGCTTCCGCGAGTTCTTCGGGCGTGTTGGCGTTGAAGAACGGATCGGGGGCGTCGGGGCTCTCGGGCTCGAAATCGCACCAGACGAAATCGTGGCGCTGGACCCAGGCCAGCACCTTCATCGTGTCGGAGGTGGCGAGCCACTCCTCGAGGTCGTCCCTGAGGGCGATCGGCCACAGACCGAAGACCGGTTGACGTCCGCTCGCCGACCGCGCCAGGACGATGCGCTCGGGCGCACTCGTCGCAGCGAGACGCGCGACCAGATCCGGCGGCAGGAAAGGGGCATCGGTGGCGACGGTCGCCAGATGGGTCGCGCCGCCTCGCGCCGCGAGCCAGGCCATGCCGGTGACGACGCCGGCCAGCGGCCCGGCATGACCGGTGACGATGTCGGGCAGCACCGGCAGCCCATAGGCGGCGAAGGCTTCGGCGGACGAGTTTGCGGAAATGGCGAGCGGCCCGACCTGCGGCGCGAAACGCTCGATCACCCGGGCGATCATCGGCACCCCGCCGAGAGACCGCATCGACTTGTCGCCGCCGCCCATACGGCGCGACAGGCCGCCGGCCAGCACCAGACCGCCGAACCCCTTGGCGTCGGTCATTCCTCGTCCTCGCGCGCACCCTTGCGGCGATGGTGCGCCGCCTCGTCGGGCGCCGCCTCCGGGTCGTCGTCGAATTCGATCCGCTCGGCGCCGGAGAGGGCGACGAAGCGCTTGCCGCGGGCGCGGCCGATCAGCGTCAGCCCCGACTTGCGGGCGAGTTCGACGCCCCAGGCGGTGAAGCCGGAACGCGAGACGAGGATCGGGATGCCGATCATCACCGTCTTGATCACCATTTCCGAGGTCAGGCGGCCGGTCGTGTAGAAGATCTTGTCGCCGGCCGGTACCTTGTTGAGGAACATCCACCCGGCGATCTTGTCGACCGCATTGTGGCGCCCGACGTCTTCCATGTAGACGAGCGGCTTGTCCTTCTCGCACAGGACGCAGCCGTGGATCGCTCCGGCTTCGAGATAGAGGCTCGGCGCCATGTTGATCTTGCGGGTCAGCGCATAGAGCCACGACGTCTTGAGCTGAGCGCCTTCGGGCAGGCGCATCCCGTCGAAGCTCTCCATGACGTCGCCGAAGACCGTCCCCTGAGCGCAGCCCGAGGTGCGGACCTTCTTCTGCAGCTTGGTCTCGTAGTTGGTTTCCCGCTTGGTCCTGACCACGACGATGTCGAGCGACGCCTCGTAGTCGATCGCCGTGATCTCGTCCTCGGGACGAAGCATGTTCTGATTGAGCAGATAGCCGACGGCGAGAAGGTCCGGATGGTCGCCGATCGTCATCATGGTGACGATCTCCTGACGGTTCAGGAACAATGTCAGCGGCTTCTCCGCGACGACGCGCGTCGTGACCGGCGCGCCGTTGTGATCGATTCCCGCGACCTCCTTCGAAAGCAGCGGATCCTGTGGATCGGAGCGCAGAACGAATTCGTCACTGGGAGTAGCGGACGTCATCGACACCGGCCATTTTTGGTTTCGGACGAAAATGTTAGGGTGGATTCGACTTTCGAACAAGAGGTCCTGCCGACGTCGATCTCCCCGGACCGGCACCGCCCTCGGCGAACACTCCGACGCGGCCGGGGTTCCGGCGGAACAGCTCGCTCCGGTCCCGCGCGATCCGATGCCATGCCGAGCCGGTCGAGAGAGAAGTCCCGGCCCGGTGGCGCGCCGAACCCCATCCCCCACGCCACTCACGGTCCGGCGAAGCGCCGGTGACTGCCCGGCTCCGGCCGTCCCGAGCGAGCCGGGGCAGATCGAAATCCGTCGAATAAGAGCGAGATGTATGGCGGAGACGGAGGGATTCGAACCCTCGGTACCCTTTTGGGGGTACGCTCATTTAGCAAACGAGTGCCTTCAGCCTCTCGGCCACGTCTCCGGCGCGATCTCTATGCCCGATGGGGGGGCTCATTTCAAGAGTCACGCGGCACCTCGGTGACGCTCCTCGTGAAAATGCCCCCGGGCGCGCGGAGGCGGCCCGCGACGGCTCGGTCCCACCGCGAATCCGGGCATCGCCGGAGCGATCACCGGCGCGTCACCGGCTCTCCGTCGCCGACGTTTCGTGCCGCCTCGGCTTCGCCACGAAGCGGTGCGAGGCAGCGCGCCGTTCACGCGCCGCTTCGCCCGTCCTAGGATCCCGCCATGATCATCGCCGCTCGCCCGATTCCCCGTCCGACCCGCCGCGCCGTCATCGCGATCGGCCTCGCCGGGTTCGTGGGCGCCTGCGCCCGCGGGCCGGCGCTGATCGAGACGATCGACGACATCCCCTATGTCCCCGTCGATCCGGCGAAGGCGGCGCGGCTGATCAACGCCTATCGGGCGGCGAGCGGCGCCGGTGCGCTCGACCTCGACGCCGATCTCGTCCGCATCGCCGGCGACTACGCCCGTCACCAAGCCGAAGCGGGGCGGATGAACCACGTGCTCGAGCCCTACGGTGGCCTCGACAAGCGGCTGAAGACCGCCGGATACGCCTATGCCACCGCCGGAGAGAACCTCGGGCAGGGCTACCGCACCATCGAGCAGACGATCACCGGCTGGAAACACTCCCCGGCGCACGACCGCGGCATGAAGGACGCCGAGATGACCCGCATGGGCATCGGTTCGGCCGAGAACCCACGGAAACGCGGCGACGTCTACTGGTGCCTGATCGTCGCCAAGCCGCGGCCGGCGGGGGCGCCGGCCGGCTCCGGTCCGTTCGCGCCGACGGGCGCCACCCGCGTTTCCGGATCGCTGTTCCCGTTCCTGCGCTGATCGGGGCACCGCTCCCGCCACGCGCGTCGGGCCGTGATCCCCGGCGACTTGCGCGGCTCGTCGCGGCGTGGTCTCTCGGACGCCAGATCCGACGGGGACCATCGATGACGACCAGCGACGACGACCGCCACAAGGCGAAGATGGCCAAGCGCAAGGCGGTGCAGGACGCCGAAGTCGCGTCGAAGGCGATCGCCGAGAAGGGGCTCCTGATCGTCAACACCGGCCCGGGCAAGGGCAAGTCGACGGCGGCCTTCGGCCTGGTGCTGCGGGCGCTGGGCCACGGCTGGCGGGTCGGCGTCGTCCAGTTCATCAAGGGCGCGTGGTCGACCGGCGAGCGCACCGCGCTCGAACGCTTCGACGATCTCGTCTCGTGGCACACCATGGGCGAGGGCTTCACCTGGGAGACGCAAGACCGCGCCCGCGACGTCGCCGCGGCGACGCGCGCCTGGGACAAGGCGAAGGAGCTGATGGCAGATCCCGGCATCCGCCTCGTCGTCCTCGACGAGATGAACATCGCCCTGCGCTACGACTACCTGCCCCTCGACGATGTGGTGGCGACGCTCGCGGCGCGGCGACCGGACCTCCACGTCGTCGTGACCGGGCGCAACGCTAAGCCGGAACTCGTCGAGATCGCCGATCTCGTCACCGAGATGGGCGCGACGAAGCACCATTTCGCCGCCGGGGTGAAGGCCCAGGCGGGTATCGAGTTCTGAGACGCAGAGTTCGCACGTGACTTCAACAAACATCGCCAGAGCACTGATGATCCAGGGAACCGGGTCCGACGTCGGCAAGTCGCTGATCGTCGCCGGGCTGATCCGTGCCTATGTGAACCGTGGCCTCGTCGTGCGCCCCTTCAAGCCGCAGAACATGTCGAACAACGCCGCCGTCACCGTCGACGGCGGTGAGATCGGCCGCGCTCAGGCGCTGCAGGCCCGCGCCGCGCGGGTGGCACCGTCGGTGCACATGAACCCGGTGCTGCTCAAGCCGCAGTCCGACGTCGGCTCCCAGGTGGTGGTCCAGGGCCGGGTGATGGGCAATGCCAAGGCGCGTGAGTTCCAGGCGTGGAAGCCCGGGCTCGAGGCGGCGGTGCACGACAGCTTCGCACGGATGCGCGCCGAGGCCGATCTGGTGATCGTCGAAGGGGCGGGGAGTGCGGCAGAGGTCAACCTGCGCGCCGGCGACATCGCCAACATGGGTTTCGCGCGTCGGGCCGACGTGCCGGTCGTCCTCCTCGGCGACATCGATCGCGGCGGCGTCATCGCCCAGGTGGTCGGCACCAAGGCGGTGATCGACGAGGCCGACGCCGCGTTGGTCGTCGGCTTCCTGGTCAACAAGTTCCGCGGCGACGCGAGCCTGTTCGAGGAAGGCCTGCGGACGATCGAGGCGAAGACCGGCTGGCCGGCGCTGGGGCTCGTCCCGTGGTTCCGCCCGGCTTCGCGGCTGCCCGCCGAGGACGCCGTGGTGCTGGAGAAGCGGCGCTCGGCCGGCGAGGGGGCCTTCACCGTTGTCGTGCCGCGCCTGCCGCACATCTCCAATTTCGACGACCTCGATCCGCTCGCCGCCGAACCGGGGGTTCGGTTGGTGATGCTGGCGTCCGGCGAGGCGATCCCGGCGACGGCGGATCTGGTGATCCTGCCGGGATCCAAGGCGACGATCGCCGACCTCGCGGCGTTGCGCGCCGAAGGGTGGGACATCGACATCGCCGCACACGCCCGCCGTGGCGGCCGGGTGCTCGGCATCTGCGGCGGCTATCAGATGCTCGGCCGGACGATCGCCGACCCCGACGGCATCGAGGGCGAACCCGCGAGCGTTGCCGGGCTCGGCCTCCTCGACGTCGCGACGGTGCTCGGCGGCGACAAGCGGCTGGAACACGTCGACGGGCGCCTCGCGCGCCTCGACGCGCCGGTTGCGGGCTACGAGATGCATGTCGGGCGCACCGAGGGGCCGAGCTGCGCGCGGCCGTTCCTCGTCTTCGCCGACGGGCGTCCCGACGGCGCCGAACGCCCCGACGGCCGCGTCGCCGGCTGCTATGTCCACGGCCTCTTCGCCGACGATCGGGCGCGATCGGCGCTACTCGCCGACCTCGGCGCGGAGACGTCGAATCTCGCGTACGAAGCGGAAGTCGAACGCGTCCTCGACGCCCTCGCCGACCACATCGCGAGCCACGTCGATCTCGATCGGCTGCTCAGCTTCGCGCGGTGAGGAAGAACGCCACATAGGCCAGCGCCAGCGCCTGCACCACCAGTGCCACGCGATAGAGCCCGAGCGCCCGGCGGATGTCGTCGGGGCCGAGGTTGCGGCGGCCGTCCCCCATGGGCGCGGCGTCGGGGGGGGCCGCCCCCTAGACGCGGGGACCGGCGAGGGCGAAGCCGAGGGCGCCGGCCATCGCCGCTTCCGGCCAGCCGGCGTTCGGCGAAGTGTGCTTTCGCGCGTCACACAGGGCGGTCAGGAGCGCATTGCCGGACCTGGCGCCGGGCGTCACCAGCGCCGCGAGCACCAGCCAGATCGCCGAGAGGCGCGAGGCCGGTAGGTTGACGAGATCGTCGAAGCGCGCCGCCGCCCAGCCGAAGGCGCGGTGGCGGTCGGTCTTGTGGCCGATCATGCTGTCGGCGGTGTTCGCCGCCTTGTAGACCGCCGCCCCGGGCAGGCCCCCGACCACCATCCAGAACAGCGGCGCGACGACGCCGTCGGAGAAGTTTTCGGCGAGGCTCTCGATCGCGGCGCGGGCGACGCCGGCTTCGTCGAGGCTCTCGGGGTCGCGCCCGACGATCATCGAGACGGCGCGCCGGCCCTCGTCGAGGCCGCGGTCGAGCGCATCGGCGACCGCGGAGACATGGGTGTGGAGGCTGCGCTGCGCCGGCAGGGCGGCGGCGAACACGGCGAGCACGAGGAGGCCGAGCGTCCCCGGCAGGAACATCTCGACGACCACGGTGAGCGTGACGGCGACGGCGCCGGAGACCGCGAGCACGGCGACAAGCGCGAGCACGCCGAGGAGGCGTCGCCGCCCGTCGGCATCGGTTTCCCGGTTCAGCGAACGATCGAGACGGCCGACGAGCGCACCGATCCAGGTGACGGGATGGCCGATCGCGGCGTAGAGAGGAGCGGGCCAGCCGACCGCCGCTTCGATCGCCGCCGCGACGAGCGCCAGTTCGGCCATGGGGGCGAGGGACGAGGCGAGAGACATGGAACCGAGCGGCAACCGGTGGGCGGGAACGGACGCGAGCCCCGTCTATCACGGCGGCGACCTCACGCAAGTCCGCGCCCGCTTTCCAGATGCGCCGGAACCGTGGATCGACCTCTCGACCGGCATCAATCCCTGTCCCTATCCGGTCCCCCCGATCCCGGCGGAGGCTTGGACCCGGTTGCCGGAAGCGGCCGACGTCGCGGAGCTCGAGGAGGCGGCGGCGCAGGCCTTCGGCGTCCACGATCCCGCCGCGGTCGCCGCCACGCCCGGCACCCAGGCGCTGATCCAGATGCTGCCGCGCCTACTCACCGGCGCCCGCGTCGGCATCCTCGGCTTCACCTATCAGGAGCACGCGCGAGTGTGGCGCGAAGCCGGGCGGACGGTGGAGATCGTCGACCGGCCGGCGGATCTCGCCCGCTTCGACATCGGCCTCCTGGTCAATCCCAACAACCCGGACGGTCGGACGATCGCGGCCGACGATCTCGCGGCCCTGGCGCTCGACATGGCCGCGGCGGGGCGGCGCCTCGTCGTCGACGAGGCCTTCGTCGACGTGATGGGGGAGGGGGCGAGCCTCGCACCCCGGCTACCGATGGGCGGTGCGATCGTGTTGCGCTCCTTCGGCAAGACCTGGGGCCTCGCCGGCCTGCGTCTCGGCTTCTGCCTCGGCGACGGAGATTTCGCCCGGGCGGTGCGCGCCGCCTTCGGACCGTGGGCGGTGTCCGGCCCGGCGATCGCCATCGGCCGCGCCGCGCTCCGCGATCGGGCCTGGTTGGCCGAGACCGTCGACCGGCTCGGTCGCGATTCCCGCCGTCTCGACGCGCTCGCGGCTGCGGCCGGCTGTCGCGTCGTCGGTGGAACACCCCTGTTTCGCCTGATCGCGCACGCCGACGCCGCCCGAATCGCCGACCGTCTCGCCGCCGCCGGGATCCACGTACGGCGATTTCCCCATGCTCGCGACCTGCTCCGACTGGGACTTCCAGGTGAGCCGGAGGCGTGGTCACGACTGGAAATCGGGTTCCACGACGCCTCACCGCCGAGGAAATGACCGAAAATTACGCAGCGTAACTCGGCGCCCGTGATGAACGATCGAACAACGTCGGGCCGCACTGCCATACCGATGCCGATCGATCGCCGTGACGGCGTTTCGTGACGCCATCACCGAAATATAACCAGCCTTGACGACATATTTTCTGCCTAATAATGCGGCATTTCAGTCTTGGCATACGACAGAAATGACTAAAATGTGCCATTTCTGCAGTATCACACTACATGTAAGAAGACTTCTATACTTTCTGTTGTGGTCATTCGTACTTTTCTCGAGCGGCAGCTGCTGCGACTTTCGTGGTGTTGTCGCTCCGAAACGTTTCGGAGCGACGCCTGACGCGAGGGGAGCGTTATCTAAAAATTCATCATCCTCCGACCAGATTGTGACGGTCATCTCAACGGGAGGAGAGGATGCTTCAGGGGTTGTGGCGGAAGGGAAGCGGTGCCGCGAAGGGGCCGGTTCGCCAGAAATTCGCGTCGGTGGTGAGGCCGACCGGTATCGAGAGGACCTTTCATCCGGACGACGTGATCGTGTCGAAGACCGACACGAAAGGGATCATCACCTACGCCAACGACGTCTTCCTCGAATTGGCGGGGATCACCGAGGCGCAGGCGATCGGCGCCCCGCATTCGGTCATCCGCCATCCCGACATGCCGCGCGCGGTGTTCAAGCTCCTGTGGGACACGCTGCTCGAGGGCAATGAGATCTTCGCCTACGTCCTCAACATGTCGGTCACCGGCGACCACTACTGGGTCTTCGCCCATGTCACGCCGACCTTCACCGTCGACGGCGGCATCACCGGTTTCCATTCCAATCGACGCGTCCCGGACAAAGCGGCGCTCGAACTGGTGAAACCGCTCTATGCCTCCCTGAAGGCCATCGAGGATCAGGCGAGCGACCGCGCTTCCGGCCTCCAGGCGTCCTCCACGGCCGTCCACTAGCTCCTGCGTGACAAGGGAATGTCCTATGACGAATTCGTCTTCTCTCTCGCGCGCTGAGTGGGTCTTCGCCGGGCTGACGGCGCTGATGATGGTCGGGTCGGTGCTCCATGTGACGGTCGACATCAATCTGCGCAACGCCGGCATGTTGATCTTCATGACGACGCTGTCGGTCCTCGGCCTGGTGCTGTTGCGCCGCGCCCGCCGGCCGATCGCCGAGATCTCGCAGGTGCTCGTCCGGTCGGCGAAGGGCGATCTCGAGGCCCGCGTCATTCTGCTCGACGATGCCGGCGAGATCGCGCGGTTGGCCCATGACACCAACCGCATCCTCGACGTCTCCGACGCCTTCGTCCGCGAAGCGCGGGCGACGCTCGGCTGCGTCCGCGACGGCAAGAACCATCGCCGTATCATCGAGACCGGCATGGTCGGCACCTACGGCCTCGCCTCGCGCACCATGAACGAGGCGGTGTCGGCGATCGAAGGCCGCCTGCGCGGCTTCGGCCGGGTGA